>JAJRRR010000243.1 GCA_024279285.1 Planctomycetota bacterium | reverse complement strand
GTGCAGCAAGGAGTGCAGATCACCTACGCTTTCCACACTGGCCACATTGACGACGATGCGCCCAGAGGGCTTGAGCCGCAGGAGGGCTTCGTGCACTAGGCGGCCCACCTCCCGACCCGTCCCTCCGATGAAAATTGCATCCGGATCCGGCAGTGTGGCCCAAGCCTCCGGCGCACGGCCCAGGATCGGAACCAGGTTGGAGACTCCGAACCGCTGGGCGTTGGCCCGAATGAGTCGGTGATCGTCGGGGTCCATTTCAATGGCATAGACGGTTCCATCGCGTGCGATTTGGGCAGCTTCAATAGCCACCGAGCCGCTTCCGGCTCCTACATCCCAAACCACGCTCCGAGGTCCCAAGTCCATCGCCGCCAGGGCCAGACATCGAACTTCGGCCGGGGTGATCAGGCCCTGCTTGGGCTTGGACTGGAGGAACATATCGTCTGGATTGCCGAAGAGTCGTCGGCCGACTTGTTCTCGGGGGCGATCGGGGGCTTCGGGCCGACGAACCAAAATCACCACGCACAAAGGCGAGAACTCCCGACGGGCAATCTCCTCCAACGAACCCGTCGTCACCCGCTCGTCCGGCGAGCCCAGGTTCTCGCACACATACACATCAAAGTAATCAATTCCTCGCTCCAGGAGGGTTTGGGCCACTCGGGCCGGAGGAAAGTTTTCCGTGGGAAAAAGCCCCACTTTCTCCGCCACCCGAATCTTGTCTATCACCGTCTCCAGCGGATGGTTGGCCAGATTGGTCAAAAACGCCTCTTCCCAACTCTCTTTGACCCGAGCAAAGGCCAACTGCATGGTGCTGACATGCGGCACCACTTCAAAGCGGTCCTTGCCCAGCCGGTCCCAGAGGTATCGGGCCACGCCGTAAAAGAGGGGGTCGCCTGTGGCCAGCATCACGATCCGCTCCTGGGGATGTTCGGCAATAGTGCGGACCACCTGGGCCAGATCATCATCCACCACGCGGCGTTGGCCGGGACGAGGAGGAATCAGGCTCAGCGTGTGTTCGTCCCCGATCAAAAGCGTAGCCTGCTCCACCAGGGATCGGGCCGCAGAGGTCAAACCCTCCAGCCCGTCTTCGCCGATCCCTACGATATAGACCTTCTGGGTAGGCTGACTTGGGCTCAACGAACGGGCTCCTTGCTGGCAGCAAAGGGGCAGGAGAACACTCGGACAGCGTTTTTGGGGATTCTAGGGCAAGCCGCCAAGGGGTTGCAACCGGCTCGGCGCCTGCGCGAAAAGAACAACTTTCCCCAAGGCGAGCCACCCTTGTCTGAAAAGGAAAGCATGCTACCCTGAAAACGCTTTCCCCTGCCCGGCTCCTCTTTGCAGGAAGCACACAGCCTTGAGTGCAACGATCCTGGACGGAAAAGCCCTGGCTCGGCAGATTCGCCAGCGTCTTCGGGAACAAGTGGCCCAATGGGTCCAGCGGCACGGCGTGCGTCCTTGCCTGGCGGCGGTGTTGGTGGGCGAGGACCCGGCCAGCCATGTTTATGTTGGCAAGAAGCAACAGGCTTGTGCCCAGGTGGGTCTGGAAAGCCGACTGATTGAATTGCCCCAGCACACTTCCCCTTCCCAGTTGTTGGAGTGCCTGGATGAGCTGAACGCCGACCCTGGGGTGCACGGGATTTTGGTCCAGTTGCCCCTGCCGGAGCAGTTGAATCCCGACGAAGTGTTTGAACGCATGGATCCGCGCAAGGATGTGGATGGTTTTCATCCGGAGAATGTGGGCCGATTGGTCCAAGGACGACCGCGTTTTGTGCCGTGCACGCCGGGGGGAATTCGGGCTTTGCTGGACCACTACGGTATCTCCACCCAAGGGCGGCATGTGGTGGTGTTGGGGCGAAGTCCAATAGTGGGCAAGCCGCTGGCCAATCTCCTGCTGGCCCGAGGCCCCCAAGGCGACGCCACCGTCACGGTTTGCCACAGCCGAAGTGCCCATCTGACCCAACTGGCCAAACAAGCCGACATTTTGGTGGCAGCGGTGGGTCGGCCTCGGTTCGTGGGGCCCGACATGGTCCGCCCCGGCGCGGTGGTCATTGATGTAGGCATCACTCGCACCCAGCAGGGTCTGGTGGGCGATGTGGACTTTCCGGCTGTGGCTCAGGTGGCCAGCTACATCACCCCGGTTCCAGGTGGAGTGGGCCCTCTTACGGTGGCCATGCTGTTGCAAAACACCTTCCAAGCCGCCCAAGCCCTCGTGCAAGACGGCAACTCATGATTCTGCGGGCAACGATCCGGCAGGGTTCTCCGCACTGGGGATCTCCTTTCCCGGATGGACCTCCGCGGGAAGAATCGGCACCTCGGGCAGCAGAGCTGCGGTTTCCAAGGGCCGTTGTTGCAGTTGGTCCCAGTAGGCTCGCCACTTTGTCCACAAAAGCTCATGGAGCGAAAAGAACACTTCCCGACGCTCCAACACGGGAAGCCGGGTACGCAGCCGGGCATCTTCGCACCAAGGCACGAGCAGTTCCATAGAAGGATCTAGCTCGTATCGGGCTTCGCAGGCATAGTCGGGCGAAGGCCAGATGACCAGCCAGTTCTGGTCAATGTCATAGGCCACCTCCGGCCAGGGAAAAGCCGCCTGGATTTGCTCTCTCACCAGGTCCACTCCGGCCAGCTTGTACAGTCCCACCACCGCGTTGCGAAACACCACCCGGGAATGCTCGTCCAAGCGTTGCCACCAGCCTTGAGGACTCAGGGAACCCAGGAGCCAACCGCTTTGTTCTTCAAAGATCAGCCAAGTAGGCTCTGGCCCCACCTCCGCACACCGAAGCTCCACCCGAATGCGGTTAGAGCCAATGTGCACCTGGCCCACCTCCACCACCGGCACCCAAGCTCTGGACCGGTGCAACAAGGCCGCCAGTTCCCGCTCCACAAACAAGGCGATACGATGCTGCACCTGCTCCAAGGCTTGCAAGAGCTTGCGTTGGCGACCTTGTTTGCCGGTCAGGGCAGCCTTGCGTGCTGCGCGACGGAGCTTGCGATACAGCTTGGGCAAAGTGCCCGAGTGCACTCCCGGACGCATCAACCGGATCATGGTTTCGCCGTGATGGCCCACCACCGCAGGTCGCAGTCCCCGAGGACGATTGGCTTCGTACAGGCGCCAGTTTTCCTTCAGCTCCCAAGCCAGGAAGCCGAAGATGCCCGGAATGCAAAAAATGATCCCCAACGCCACCGCCAAAGCCTCGTTTTTGTTGGCAATCCAGGGCAGGCGCAACAGCACTTCGGCCAAAAACGGAGCCAGAGGGATGAGCAACTTATGGGAGACCGTGACTACAGGAAAGTGCTTCAAGGGGTTGATTTGCGGTTCAATCAACAGCGTGATGGCAAAGCGAATCACATAGTTTACTCCGCCCCAAAGGGTGCTGCCCAGGAGTTTCAAGCCCAAGGCTGCAGAGGTTTCTCCCTGCTGAAACCGGAGCCACTGGTCCACGGCATACAGGGCCCGATCCACCGCTTCCAGCATGGCCCGGAAAAAGTCCACCACCAGGTAAAACATGCCCACCAGCAGCGTTCCCCACACCCGACGCCACGAACGCACCAACCACTGGCTGGCATATTCCTCAGCATCGCGTCCCCAACGGGAATTAAGCACCATGTTCCACACCAGGAACAAGGCGAACACGGCCAGGGGGTTGGAGTGCCATTGGGCCCCAGCGGGCCAGGGACTCCAGCGCATCAGAGCCCAAACCAGCAGCGTAAACGCCGCCGGTTTGAACAAATAACGCCACATGGCTCTCACTTCCCGAGAAGCCAGCAGACGCGCCAACCACACCAGCCCCAACCAACGCACCAAGCCCCGCGCCAACCACCGAATCCCTCGGGCCGTAAGGCGCAAAGCATAAACAAACCCCTGGCGGAAACTTTCCGAGTTGATCAAAAGCACCAGCAGCGCTCCGAACACCAGCACAGCAAGCCAAGGCACTTCCGGCCCGTGGTGAGCCGTCGCGTGCTCCGCCCCAGGAGCCGAAGCGGACTGGAGCTGGGCCGCCGAAGATGGCTCGGGCTGGGGGTGCGAAGGGGCAAGTTCTATCAGGTGAGAAGCAAACAGCAGCACTGTGTAGAGCACCGCATAAGCTCCGCCAAAAGGCAGGGCCACATAGCGCATCAGCCACCGGCCCCAAGGAGTGCCAAACAACACTGCACTGGTGCGTTGCATGGCCCGAAGATACACCTCCGCCCGACGATAGATGCCGGGCAGGGCCTGGGCCAAGAGGGCATCGGTGCGTAGCAACGGGTCGCCGGCCCAAAGCTCCTGAGGACCTTGCAAATCGGGGATTTTGAGCTGGTTTCGGGCCACCGCGTCCCGAAGATCGGCAAACGCCATGTGCCCCCGATGCAAAACCTCGTCCACCAGTTCTTGGGCGATTTTGTCTTGGGCCACTTCTTCGGCCAGGGAGTCGGGCACCAGACCGCCTTGCTGAAGCGATTGGGCGATGGCCCGATGGAGCTTGGGCCGAAGCTGGCGTTGGAGAGCTGCCTGGGCCCGATCCAAAAGCTCCCGCAACCGCCGCCGAATCGGCTCCGAAACCCGAATCCACGGCAACCTTCGCCGGGTGGCTTCCAAGTGGCGATAGCCCTGGCTTTGGCTGACCAGGGGCATGGGCTCACGCAGCGGTTCCCGGCCTGCGGTACGCACCCACCGCCACAACCGGAACCGATAGAGCACTTGCTGGCGATCTACGCACAGTTTTTGCAGGTCGTACATGAGTCGGGCTTCTGCAGTCCAGACGCCCTGCGCAGCCCGATCCAACAGTGCCCAAAGTACCGATCGCCAGCGTTGCGCCTCCTCGTTGGAAAACTCCACCACTTGTTGCAACCGCCAGACCAGATGGTCCAGGTATTCCCGAGCCTGACGAATCGCAGATTCATTGCGTTTGGCAGTTCCGTAGTAGGCAGCCCGACGGGCCTGAATGGCCGCCTGGACATGGTTGCCCCGCTGGGCCTGGCGCACCGCGTGCTCCAGCAACCGGTGGTAGCGGCGTGGGTCCTCGCGGAGTCGGGGACCAGGGCCATAACCCAACAGGTCCAGCACACGGATCACCGCCCGAAGAAACGGACCCGCTTCTTCGGAATCTTCGGGCAATTCCGACTGGCTTTGGGTCCAATAGGCTTGCGGCTCCGGAGCTCCCGGCAACCGGCTTCTTTGGAAAAGCTCCTGAGCGTCAACATCCTGGGCCAGCACCTGCTCAATGTGCTCCCACTGCACCACGCTGGGAAAGTAGCGTGGCAGAAGCTGCGGCTCAAACCACCGCAACTCCAAAAACACTGCGGCAAACTCCACATAAACATTCACATCCACCAGCGGGGGCAACAGCAGCTCCTCGCTGCGCAGCACCTGGCGTACTTCGTCAAATTCGGTCTGGCCAATGTGGTGGATGCGCTGCCGCACCTTGGGAACACTCAGCTCTCCCCGAACGATCTTTTCCTGGAGCTGAGCGTGCACTTGGGCATGGAACAGCAATCGCCAGTACTCCAACAACACCTGTTCCCTGGGGCGCTGTTGGAGTTCTTCGGTTTCCTGAGCCGCCAGCAGGAGGGCCACTTCGGGCAAGGTGCGTCGGGGGAGGAGTTCATCTGGTTCGACGATCTGTTCCAGTTCTTCTCGGGGCAGCACGAAGGTCTTGCGATGGGGGATTTGCAACCCCCAACCCGGCACTCCCCGGCAATACTTGATCACTCGCCACAGCACGCGTGGCGCGACCAAGAACGCCCTGGGATCGGTTTGGTTGACCAATCGGGCCAGGGCTTCAGGAGTCAACACTTCGGGAGCACTGGGAGGATCAGGGCGACTCGGTTCCACTGGGCTTTGTTCCCCCTGCATCATGGTTTGAGTTTTTTCCATTGTGTCGTCTCTTGCCTTCAGGGACGAGACGAATCCGCCCGGGTTCCCCCAAAACCGGTCCTTTGCAGTGCTGAGCTTCGGTGCTGGGAGATTCCGGCTTTGCTTCTTCGCCGTGGACGGCTAGGATTGGGCCAAAAGCCTCCAGCAGCAAGGAAACCAACCGTGGCAGAGCCTGGAAATGTGATTCATCGGCTGCAACAGGTGCTCCAGCAGCGCAAGCTCCACCCTCGGCCCGACTCCTACACCTGCCAGCTTTTCCAAGGAGGATTGCCCACCATGGCGGCCAAGCTTCAGGAGGAGATTCAAGAAGTGCTCCAAGCCGCCCAGCAGCCCCCCTCCTCTCAACGGCATGCCCAACTGGTGCACGAAGCTGCGGATGTGATGTACCATTTATTGGTCCTGTTGACCTGGGCGGATGTGTCCTGGCCAGAGGTGGAGGGGGAGCTGGAACGACGGTTTGGGACCTCTGGGCTGGTGGAAAAGGCCGCCCGAGGGACCCCCCCCTCTTCATCGCCTGACTCCCAGTCCCGCTAGCACGCTTTCCCTGCCATGACCGCATCTGCGGCTACCGAAGAACGATTACGCCTGGGTGTACCCAGCAAGGGCCGTTTGGCCCCCTTGTGCGAGGAGCTTTTGCGCCAAGCGGGCTTGAGCTTCCGGCGTCAGGAGCGGTCGTTGTTTGCCCGATGTCGGGAGCTACCGGTGGAGATCACTTTTTTGCGCACAGACGACATTCCGGTGCTGTGTGCCGAGGGAGCGATAGATTTGGGCATGACAGGTCAAGACCTGGTGGAAGAGCACGCGGTGGAAGTGGAGACGGTGTTGGAGTTGGGCATAGGTCAGTGCACGCTGGGGGTGTGCGTGCCGGAGGATCATCCGGCCCAACGCGCTGCTGAACTGGCCCGAGCCCGAGTGGCCACCAGTTTTCCCCGACTCACTGCCCGATTCTTCCAAGCCCAAGGGGTGCCTGTGCATCTGGTCCCTTTGTCCGGATCGGTGGAAGTGATGATCACCTTAGGCGTGGCCGACGCCGTGGTGGATTTGGTGGAAACCGGCTCCACACTGGCGGCCAACCGGCTCAGGATGCTAGAGCGGATCGGTTCCTACCAAACGGTGTTGATTCAAAACCCTCGCCTGCAACACCGCCAATTGGCTCAACGCATCCTCCGCCGCTTGGAAGGAGTGGTCATTGCCCGAAGCTATTCGCTTTTGGAGTACAACATTCCTCGGGCCAAGCTGGCCCAAGCGGAGCAAATCACCCCGGGATTCCACTCGCCCACGGTCAGTTCCCTGGAAGATCCCAATTGGTGCGCGGTGCGCGTGATGGTCAAACGCAGTGAAGTGATCCGCGTCATGGAAGCTCTGGAGTCCCTGGGGGCCACTGCCATTTTGGAAACGCCCATTCTGAACTGCCGTCTATAGGAAGACTGGGGGATTAGCTTTCCGGAGTATCCAGGTAGGGGTCCAGGCCCATCTGAAGTTGCAGTTTCTTGCGGCGATTGGCCTGATAGAGCAGCACGCGGCGCATGTGATAGTGGAGCCGCTGTACGCGCCGCTGGGCCCGGTAAAAGACACCAGCCAGGTGTTCCCAAGGGCCTTGGGGTCTTTGAGCCCCCAGGGTCTTGAGCCGCCGGTAGGCCCGAGGCCCCAAACCCCGAAGCAAAATCTCATCATCCAGGGCCATGTAGTGTCGGAAAGTGCCCGGGTCGCCTTGTCGGGCACATCGCCCGGCCAGTTGGCGGTCAATTCGGGCCGACTCGTGCAGCTCGGAAACAATCACATGCAGTCCGCCCAGTTGGGCCACACCAGGCCCCAGTTTGATGTCGGTCCCTCGGCCAGCCATGTTCGTGGCTACCGTGACCCGACCTCGTTGACCCGCTTGGGCGACGATTTGGGCCTCTTGGGCCAGGTGGCGAGCGTTGAGCACCTGGTGGGGGATCCCCTGCTGATGCAGCAGTTCTGAAAGCCGTTCGGATTTGTCAATGGATCGCGTTCCCACCAGCACAGGGCGCCCCTGCTGGTGCAAGGCGGCCACTTCTTCGGCGATAGCTTGCCATCGGGCCAGAGAAGTGCCCAGCACCCGATCCGGCAGGCGCTTGCGACGGCAGGGGCGGTGTGTGGGGACCCGAACCACCTGCAACCCATACACACTGCGAAACTCCCCCACGGAGTCCCAACCCGTGCCGGTCATCCCGGCCAAATGCTCATACAAAGCAGCGTATTCCTGCACGGTCACTTGCGCAGCTTGTTCGCCACCCAGGTGGATGGGCAAACCTTCTTTGGCCTCCACGGCTTCGTGCACACCGCGGCTCCAGCGGCGTCCTTCGCCGGGGCGTCCGGTGAACTCGTCAATGATGACCACTTCCTCCCCCCGCACCACATAGTGCTCGTCCCGGTGGAGCTCCCGAGCCACATAGATGGCTCGTTCGGCATGTTCGTAAAGCTCCAGCAGGCTCAGGCCTTCCAGGGGCTCGGGCTTGGGCAACTGACGCACCAGGGCGCGTCCTGCGGCAGTGAGGATCACTTCGCGGCGTTTGGGATCGTAGCTGTAGTGTTCCCCCTCCTGAAAGTGCTCCACGATGCCGGCTGCCCAGCGAAAAGCCGCTTCTTGCCGCTGACGGGTTTGGGGGTCCAGGTGGCTGATGACCAGAGGGGTTCGGGCTTCATCGATCAGCAGGCTATCGGCTTCGTCCACTAGGAGGAAAAAGTGACCTCGCTGCACCTGACCGGGCAGGCGCTCATGGGAAGTATCTTCCAAAGGGGCAAACAGCCCCGATTGGGCTCCTCGGGCGGCAATGCGGTCCCGAAGAAAATCAAACCCAAACTCCTTGATCGTGCCGTAGGTGATGTCGGCGTCATAGGCGGCTCGTCGCAGGGGAGAAGGGGTGGAGGCCAGCACAGGCAGGGCCCGAAGGCCCAAAAGCCGATACACCGGCCCCATCCATTCGGCGTCGCGTTGGGCCAGATAGTCGTTGGCCGTGGCCAGATGGGCACCCTGTCCTTTGAGAGCAAACAGGGCAAGAGGCAAGGTGGCCGTGAGAGTCTTGCCCTCCCCGGTTTGCATCTCGGCCACCGCTCCCAGGTAGATCAAAATCCCGCCCAACACCTGAACATCGTAGTGGCGCATGCCCAGCGTGCGTCGGGCAGCCTCGCGCACCAAGGCATAACACTCCGGCAGCAGCCGTCCCAACGGCTCTCCACAACTGGCCCGATAACGCAACGACAAAAAACGCTCCCGAAGCTCCCCCTGGCTCAAGCGAAGCACCCGATCCTCCAGGGCATTGACTTGCAGGAGGCTTTTTCGGGCCCGAAGCATCAGCCAGGTCGAGGCCGCCCTAAGTCCGCCAGGTATCAAGCCAAGCACGGCCAGGATTCCTCCCTATGTGCCCGGATGGAGCT
>JAJRRR010000242.1 GCA_024279285.1 Planctomycetota bacterium | reverse complement strand
GGGCCGATCAGCCAGCCGGGCACAGTGCTCGGTCCGCTTTCGCCCCAGGTGGCCCAACAGACTCAGTTGGAAGGGGTTCAAGTGGTGCTTCCGCCCACGCACGACACCGCCGCCGCCGTGATGGCTGTTCCGGCCCAAGAGCAATCCGGTCCCTGGTGCTACATCAGCTCCGGCACCTGGTCCTTGATGGGTGCGGAAGTTCCGGAGCCGGTCATCAACCCGGAGTGCCTCCGACTGAACTTCACCAACGAGGCAGGCGTGGGACGGCGCATTCGGCTGCTGAAGAACATCACCGGGTTGTGGATTCTCCAGGAATGCCGACGGATTTGGAACCGCGAAGGACGCAATTGGTCCTGGGAAGATCTGACCGGCATGGCCAGTCAGGCTCCCGAGCTTCGGTGTTTTATCAATCCGGATGCTCCTGACTTCATGGCTCCCCAGAACATGCCCGAGGCTATCGCCCAGTTCTGCAATCGCACCGGCCAGGAAGTGCCGGCGGACGAAGGGGCCGTGGTGCGATGTGCCATAGAGAGTCTGGCCATGAAATGCCGCCAGGTGCTTGGATGGCTGGAACAGCTCACAGGCCAACGAGTGCAAACCATTCACATCGTAGGAGGCGGCACGCGCAATCGGCCGCTTTGTCAGGCCACGGCCGACGCTTGCGGACGAGTGGTGCTGGCCGGACCGGTAGAAGCCACCGCCACAGGCAACTGCCTGATGCAAGCCATCGCCGCCGGAGAGCTGGACTCGGTGGAGCAAGCCCGAGAGCTGGTCCGACGCAGTTTCACGCTGGAAAGCTACGAGCCTCAAAACACCGCCGCTTGGGATGAGGCCTACGAGCGCTTTGTGGCCATTTCCCCCGAGCCGCAGTAGGGGCTAGCGGGGTGGGGCTTGCTGGGCCTTGATCTGGCGCAGGCGAGCGGCTTCGGGCAGTTTTTTGTAAAACGGGTCCAACGGATAGCAGCCCGAGGGAAGCCCATTCCGCGGAGCCGTGGTGCAGTCGCTGAAAGTGCGGCAAAGCTTTTTTCGCTCCAAAGGCTTTCCCATCAGCACATCCCACACCAGCTCCGGATAAGCCAGCGCCATGCGCCCTATACCGACAAAGTCCATCCAACCTTGGCGTACCACGGCTTGGGCCACATGAGGCAAAAACTCCTGAAGGTAAGAAAACCCCGTGCCCACCACCGGCACCGAGACCTGCTGCTTGCACTCTCGTACCACTTGCAACATGCGCACTACGCCCACAAGAGGGTCTTCCGGCGGAGGGTAGCCGTCGCAGGGGGGAAACTGGGCAGGGCGTTGAGCATGAGGGCAATAGTAAGGGCTGCCCCCGCTGATGTTCACCACCGCCACGCCCCAGTCTTGAAGCCACTGCAGGAGTTGGAAAGTTTCGCTGAGTTCCGGCTCGGTGGGCCGATCGGCCCGAACCCCCAAGCTCCAACGATAAGGCAACACCTTCCGGTCCACCAACGGCCGTCCGCCCTCCGGACCCGGTGCAAAAGGCACCAGGTCAAACGCACTCAATCGCACCCCGATGATCAATCCCGGACAGTGGCGACGAACCTCTTGGATAATCTGCCGCAACAAGCGCGAACGGTTCCACAGCGAACCCCCATAAGGACCAGGGCGCAGCCTCGCCCCCAACAACTCGTGAATCAAGTAGCCGTGGCAAGCCTTGATGTCGACAAAATCAAAGCCGACTTCTTGGGCCATTTGGGCAGCTTCCACATATCGGGGCACCAACCCCTCCAGCTCCCGATCGGTCAGCACACAGGAGTGGTCCTGGGGAGAGATTCCCAGCCGAGCGTCCAGCAGGGGATGATGCCAAGGGATGCGAGGAGCTGGGCGGCCTTGGGGAGCGGAGTAACGGCCCGAATGGGTCAACTGAAGACCCACCAGCAGACCTTCCAGAGTGCCACAGCGTTGCAAATGAGCAGCTTTGAGCTCTTCCAGCAGGAGGGCGAAGCCTTGGCGGTTGTCGGGACAAGCCAGCAGTTCGCGAGGGCTGGATCGTCCTTCGGGCACCACGGCTGCGGCTTCTCCGCCCCAGATGAGCTTGGCCCCACTGGCCCCAAACCGCCGCCATCGCCGCACTGTCAGCGGCGATGGTGCCCCCGAGAGCTGGGCATCCCAACCCTCCATCGGATGAATGCACCACCGATTGCCCACTTCGCGGTGGGCAATACGACACCCTTGGGCCAAGGGAGAACCTTCCTGAGCCGAAAGAGGCCGATCCTCCACCGGCAGCTCCAGCCCCAATTGGGCCAGACGCTGACGAAGACCCTCGGGAGTCCGCAACTGACTGATGGTGGGAAAGTGGCGTGGCATGAGGTTCGCAGAGTCATGGGTTGGGGGACGAGGGAGGAGGTTGAGCGGAGCGGGCAGGGGGCAGGCCCGAACCAGCAGGGATCAGCTCCACACACGCCACACGCCCTGCTGCCCGCAAGTAAAGCAGCCCGTGCGACAACACCGGCGAGGCCCACGCCGGATAGCGCAACAAGGGCCGCTGGGGATTTTGGGGATCTTTGAGGACCCAATGTGCCACCTGCTCAAATCGCTTCGGCGTAGCCCGAACCAGCATCAAGTCCCCATATTCCCCCAGCACTACCAAGTGTCCGTCCACATAAAGCAGGGAGCAACGCGTGGTGTTGGGCTGGCGCCACATGAGTCGGCCGGTTTTCCACTCAATACAGCGCAACTCGGCCGTGTGGGTGTGTCGGCCGCTGCACCCGTAAAGATAGCCCTCGTGATAGATCGGTGTGGCCCAATGGCACTGCATCGCTTTGTCCCGACGGCGATTCTCATCCGACCACACCACCTCCGGCCCTTGCTCATGCAAGCGCAACAACACGCTTCCTGGTCCGTAAGTTTCGGACAAAAACACCTCTGAGCCCACGATCACCGGATTGGCCGCATTGACGCTCTCCAAGATGGGAGCTCTCCAGGGAAAGTGGAACCAGATTTTTCCGGTGTTGGGGTTCAGCACCAGCAGTCCTCCCCGGGCAAACAGGAAGCACCAGCGGCGTCCGCCCAAGGTGCGTACCACGGGGCTGGCGTAGCTGGCCAGTTCTTCCCCTGCGGCCCAACGCACCTGGCCGGTGTGTTTGTCCAAGGCCACCACGGCCGTTCCGTTGGGCTTGACCAGGTCCAGACGGCCCAAGGGAACCTGCTGATCCCCCGGAGGGCTTCCACCCACCTGGACCAGCAGCAAATCCCCTTCCACCACGGGAGTGCTGCCCACGCCAAAAAAGTTCTGCACCACGCCAAACCGCTTCACCGTATCCAGGCGCCAGATCATCCGTCCGGTTTGGGCGTCCAGGCAGTGCAGCACCCCTTCGGCTCCCAGGATGTAAACCCGATCTTCGTCCACCACGGGAGCACAGCGAGGGCCATTGTCATAGCCGTACATGTCTTCGTAGTGGCTGGTGTACTCAAACCGCCACAGTTCCTGGCCGGTTTCGCTTTTGCGGCAGGAGAGTCTTACGGTGGTTCCGTACTGGCTAAAGATGTAGATTCGTCCCTGGGCCACGGTGGGAGCCGGATAGCCAGCCCCGACTGGACAAGTCCACACCACAGGAGGCCCCTTTGCCGACCAGCGTTGGGGAAGCCCTCGCTCGGGACTTTTGTTGTCCCGATGGGGACCCAAAAAATCCGGCCAGTCAATTCCGGTGCGTCGGGTGCGCAAGTCGCCTTGGGGGGGCTTGCGTCCCTGGGGCCAAAGTGTGCGACCCCAACGCGATTCCTGCACCACTTTCCATTTCACCTCCCCCGGGGACTCCTCTTGCGGCTGGGAAGTATCCGGCAAAGGAGACTCTGAAGCACTTGGTTCTGGATGCTTGGGCCCGGGAGGTTGCTTGGGCGAAGCAGAGCCAGAGGAAGCCGCCTGCTTGGGCAAAGAACTCTCCGCAGAACGCAGCTTGGAAGCCAAGGAGGCCGGAGCCGTGGAAGTGGACAAAGGGGCTTGGGCCCCTGGGGAGGACGAACCCGAAGGGGAAACGGCACCAGGTTCCCCTGTGCATCCGGCCCAAAGGCCCAAAAACAACAGCCACGCAACCCTCGACACACCTCGCATACCCGGCCCTCCGTGTGGTAAATGAAGATTTTCCATTCTAACGCAGGATTCCAAGAACTTCTGCAGGAAGCCTCCCTAGTCCGGCTTGAAACCTAAAACCGGAAAAGTCCAAAAAGGACACCAGCGAGCTATCTGGCCCGAAGAACCTAAGGGGATTTCTGTTGGGGTGTTGGGTCCACCCGAACCAGTTTCAGCCAGCGAAGCTCAATGGCCTGATTGCCCGGGATGTGGAGGGCTCGAATCGTCAATGTCCCTCGTGCCTGAGGCAAGTTGATGGTGCCTAGTTTCCACGGGCGAAAGTGTTTCACATACGACTCGGCCCGGCGAGGGAAGTGCTCCCCTTGGGTGCCCAACAAGGGGGAATCGTGTGCCTGATGGAGCGTGCCGCTTACTTGCTGAGAAGCAAACTTCACTTGCAGTCGCACGCCCACATCTTCCGGCCGGCAAGTGTAGTAAACCCAAACTTCATACCGACCCGAGTGCAGCACTTCCACATCCCAAGAGATGAAATCCTCTGTGGAAGTCCAGTGGGTGAAGTAAGAGCAGTTGGGCGCCGGGGCGCTGCGGCGGATGTTGCCATGAGGTTTGCCGTCTCGGGCGGGCAGCCAAGTGATTTGGGCTCCTCCTACTGGAAATGGGCGATGGTCTTTGCTTGCTGGGGGTGGGAGCACTTCTTGGCGCCACCGTTGGGCTGCCCGACGCAGCAGTCGTGCCACATGCGGCCAGCGGTCCGAAACCTCTTGAGTTTGGCTGGGGTCTTGCTCCAGGTCGTAGAGCCGACCCCGATGGTCCAGGCGGAATCGGGCGGTGCGAACACTCACTCGCCCCCGAAAGTGAGAAAACAACACCCGACCCGGCAACGGACGCCCCCGGATCAAATAGGGCTTCAAACTGATCCCGTCCCAAGGCTTGGGCGGATGAATGTGAATCCCGGCCAGGTCCAACAAGGTGGGCATCAGGTCCACGGCGGCGGCCACTCCGGACAGCTCCACATCCTGGGGCAAGTGTCCCGGCCAGACAAAAAAGCACGGCGAACGCACCCCGCCTTCGTCGGTGGAACCTTTGCGGCCACGCATCCGGCCGTTGTAGCGCCAAGTGGCTGGCCCGTTGTCGGAAAAAAACACCACCAGCGTTCGCTCCTTCAGCCCCCAACGCTCCAGCGCCTCCATGATCCGGCCTACATTCCAGTCCAGGTTGGCACACATGGCCAGCACGGCTCGGGTCTGACGCACATCTTCCCGCTCGGGGCGATAATGGCGCAAGGAAATGGGATGCTGGACAAACTGCTTGTAAAAACGCTCCGGCACCTGAAACGGCGAGTGGGGGGTGTTGTAGGCCACATAGCAGAAAAAAGGCCGATGACGATTCCGGCGGATGAACTCTATAGCCCGGTCGGTGATGATGTCGGCAATGTAGCCTTGGGTACGGACCAGACGGTTGTTGTGCTCCAGCAGGGGGTCAAAATAGTTGCCCCAGTGGCCAGAGCAAAAACCGAAAAACTCCTCAAATCCTCGGGCGTTGGGATGGTAAGGGAATTGGGTGCCGTTGTGCCACTTGCCAAAAGCCCCGGTGGCGTAGCCGTGCTGTTGAAGGACTTGGGCCAGGGTCAGCTCGTCCAGGTTCATGCGTTCTCGGCCTTCGGTCACGCCCAAGGCCCCACTGCGAGGGTGATAGCGTCCGGTGAGGAACTCTGCCCGGGTGGGAGCACAAACCGGACAGACATAAAAGTGCCGCAGGCGCACTCCGGCCCGACCTAACCGGTCCAAATGAGGAGTGCACAAGTTGGTGTTTCCGTGCAGGCTCAGGTCTCCCCAGCCCAGGTCGTCGGCCAGCAGGACCACGATGTTGGGCTTGCACTCTTGGGCCAACCCCTCCACGGCGCTGACCAACCACGCTCCGCATAACAACCCAACCACCACGGCTCGCATCTTGAGTGCTCCTTTACCAATGGAGCAAACCAACCGACGGGATCATTTTATCGCACCTCCGCAGAAGGTCATCCACTTTCCGATCTTCAGCCAAACCGGGCCCAAGGGCCAAGCGGCACCCGGAGCGTGCTTCACTTCGCCACCAGGAAAACTTTGCCAGAGGCACAAGTTGCTTTGTTCCTGGGAGCTTTTTCAACTTTCACGCTGCTTGGCCACGGAGTTTTTCTGGACAAGGAAGCTCAAACAGCCCAAACAGCTCTTGAGCCGAAAGCCCCAGACGGCGAGGGCCTTGCTCCACCACGGTGCGAAACAGACGCCGCTTGTGGTTGAGGATTTCTTCTATGCGTTCTTCAATGGTGTCCAGGGTGATGTATCGGGTGACGATCACCGGCCCGGTGGAACCAATCCGATGAGCCCGATTGACCGCCTGGTCTTCAATCGCCGGATTCCACCAACGGTCAAACAAGAACACATAGCGGCAGAATTGCAGATTCAGGCCCACCCCACCGGCTCCATAGCTGATCAATAGCACCCGAGCTTTCGGATCGTGGCGAAAGCGTTCAATGATTTTTTCCCTTTTGGAAGGGGGGATGCGACCGTGGTACTCCAGAACCCCCCAGGGTTTCAGCTCCCCAGCCAGCCGTCGCAGGGTTTCCACCCATTGGCTAAACACCAAGGCCTTGTGCCCACTGGAGACCACCTCCTCTAGATCAGCTTGAAGTTGTTCCAGTTTGGTGCTTTCCCCGGTGGCCGGGTCAAAGTTGCAGATTTGTTTCAACCGGGTGACCAGCTCAAACACATGCTGAATGGTCACGGCTTCGCCCAGCTCGTGCAGTCGTAGCAGGCCGCGTCGTTGGGCCAGGTGGTAGGTGTGGCGTTGCTCAGGTCCCAAGGCCAACTCCACATTGCGGAACAGCTTAGGCGGCAGATCCTGAAGCACTTGTTCTTTGGTTCGGCGCAGGATGTAAGGGGCAGCCAGGTGGCCGAGCCGACGCGGGGGCAAAGACTCGTGCAACAATCCGGGCTGCAAGAACTCAAAAATCCCCACCAGATCCGCCGGGGAGTTTTCCACCGGCGTGCCCGTCAGTGCCCAACTCCGCCGACGCCGGATGGCCCGAACCACCTGCGAAGTGCGCCCGTGGCGGTTTTTGATCCGTTGAGCTTCGTCCAACACCACCAGATCAAACGGCGGCAACTCTTGGGTCACCACCGCAGCATCGCGTTGCAACAGTTCATAGTTGACCAGGAAGACCGGTCCTGCCCGAAACCACCACCATCGCCGCTGAGCCTGATTGCCACGCACCACCACCACCGGCACTTCCGGAGCCCAATAGCGGAACTCCCGATGCCAGTTGTTCACCAAGGGCTTGGGACAAACGATGAGCACGCGTCGGACACCGCCGGTGTGCAACAGGAGCCGAACCGCGGTGATGGTTTGCATGGTTTTGCCCAACCCCATCTCGTCAGCCAGAATAGCCCCCGACTGGGAAAACAAAAATGCAATCCCTTCCCACTGGTAAGAAAAAGGCTGTTGAGGGAGCCGCAAGCGCCGCGCGGCCAGCGTCTCTTGCAGCGAAGGCAACAGGGCATAAAAGAGCCGATCTTCCACCTTGACAGCCCCTGGGGGGACAGCAGGGCGCGTGCGCTTGGGAGCACGGGAGGACCGAACTTCCGGAACGGATTGCCGCTTGGAAACCTCGGAACCCGGAGTCGTCCGGGCCGTGGAATCCCGGGAAGGCAGCCACCACGGAACTCCCGCCACCGGAAAGCGAAACGATCGCACCCGAACCGGTGCCATCTTCACTCCCAGCGAAAGCACTCCCACGGGGGGCAACGCCAAGCGAGCTTTGCGCACACGCACCCCAGGCCACCGCTTCATCGCCGCACCCCAGCCCAAGGGCGGATGCACTTCCACGACCAGCTCTTGCTGGACCGAAATGCTACGAACCGAAACGGAAGACACTCTGCCCACAGCCGGTTTCCATTCCAATCGGAGGCAATGTTCTTAGGCGGCTCGGCGTGCTTCTTCCAAAGCCTGAGCGATGCGTGAAAACGGTTCCATCAGGTCCCACGATTCTTCGGCAGCCTCCAACACCTGCTGGACCTGTTGAAGTCGTTGAGGATCGCTCTTGTCCAACTGCAACACCCATTGACGAAACTTGACCACTTGGGAAGAGGTTTCCGGGGGAGCAAAAGAGGGCTCTTGTCCTGGGCCAGAAAGGAACTCCCGGTCCTCAGGACGGATCCAAGCCAGCGGCACCTCCCCATGCTTGGCCCCTTGCAACACGGCCGGATGATTGACGAGCACCAGTTGGGGCACTGGGCGCCCTTTGGCCAGCAGAGCCCCTGCCAGATGCCGGCCCAACAAAAACCTCTCCAGCGTGGCTCCGTACAAGATCACCTGCACCCGATTCGGCTCCACCACCTCGGTGCAGTGAAACGACAGCGGATGCCCATAGCGATCCAGGATCAAGTACCCGCCTTGATATGCCCAACCTTCCAATCGCTCCACGGCCAGATAGCCCAGCAGGGCTTGAGGCTCTTTGCTAGCGTGGCTCATGTGCATGCACCTCTTGCACCAAGGGGCACGGGATCCTGAGAGCACGCACCCTGGCAGGAAAAGTACCGTGCCACCATAGCCATCGGGCAGCCCGGCCACAGACTTTAACTCCCCCAAAGTGCGCGGAACAAACTTTACCGAAAATGCAAGACGAATCCGCCATGCTCTCCCGGGGCGTTCAAAAACGCTCCACAAACACTCTCGACGAAATCCCCCTTGGGTCTATACTGGACCGTAGGAAGGAGAGCCAACGATGAACAAAACAACGGTGCCGTCTTCGCCTGTGGTGTCGGAAGTGGAAGTGGTCGCCCAGTCCCAAAACAACGACACAACCGCTTCCGCTCAAACTCAACTGCTGCAACAAATCCTGGAAGCTCTCCAGCGTCAAAACGAGCTGACGGAGGAGTTGATCCGCGTCTTGGGGCGCAACAGCCGCCAGCGCCAAGTGCAACTGCGTCTGTGGCGCAATGCTCACCCGGAACTGGCTCAGGCTTTTCGTCAGGCCTCCCAGGTGTTGCAGAAGGCGCAACTGGCCTACTTGCAACACATCGCCGAAGAGGTGCTGGCCAGTGGAGAAGACCTGGAAGATGGTCAGTTTTTGCTGCAGGAGTTTGTGGACCGCTTCGGTCCTCGCTTGGCTCATCTGAACGGAATGCTCCAGGTTTTTGCTCACCTGGGAGCCGAAGAAGCCGGTTAGTGCCCCTGACACCCAGCTTTAGCTGGGGAAGCGGGCGAGGAGTTCTTGGGTCTTGGGCGAGCCTGCGGCTTCAGTTCGGCAACTTCACATGGCGAGCCCGCAGCTTTAGCTGTGGGAGTGGAGCTGAGCAAACACGCCGCCACTTGCTCTCCGGCGCCGAAACAAGAATCTGCGTTTGTTTCCACGCGCCGCAAGCCGAACATTGCGCTACGAACCCCTGCTCCTACCTCCCCAGTTGCACACCATGTCGGTTTGGTATTTCGAAGAGTTTCCGCTACTTTAAGCTCTGCAAGCGAAACTCCCCCTGCGAGGAACTCCGCTCATGGCCTTGCCATCAGGATGTGAACTGATCAGCGTTCAAAGTTCAGATGGGCTGAAGCTTCACGGGCTGTGGGAACCCGGCACAGAAACTGGCCCGGCGGTGCTGATGGTCCACGGCACGGGAAGCAACTTTTATGGCGCCTCGGTCCTTGGAGGGCTAAGCCGACGCTTGCGCCAGGCCGGCTGGAGCACGCTTCGGGTCAACACCCGAGGGCACGACTTGGTTTTCACCTCCTCTACGGCTCAAGGCGTGCGTCGTTTCGGAGCCGCGTATGAACTGGTGCGCGAGTGCCTGCTGGACCTGGAAGCCTGGCTTCAGTATCTGCAAGCCCAAGGGGCCTCGCGGATCGTGCTGCTTGGCCATAGCTTGGGTGCGGTCAAGGGGGTGTATCTGCTGGCTCATCGGCCCCAGGTCCCCGTGAGCCATCTGGTAGCCGTCTCTCCGGCTCGGCTCAACTACCACCACTTTCGGCAATCCGACCAAGGAGCCCACTTTGAGCAACTAATGAACCACGCCCAACAGCTCATCCGATCCGGCAATCCTCAGGGACTGATGGAGGTGGACTTTCCCCTTCCTTATCTGGTTTCGGCTCAGAGCTTCGTGGACAAGTATGGCCCGGAGAACCACTACGACCTGTTGGCCTTGCTCCCTCAGGTGCAAGTGCCGCAGTTGTACACTTTCGGCACGGAGGAGTTAGGGCATGTGGCCTTTTCCGGACTGCCGGAGGCGATTGCCCAAACCGGAGGTGACCAGGTCAAGGTGCAGGTGATCGCTGGGGCGGATCATCACTACCAGGGGCGGCTGGACGAGCTGGCGGAAGTGATTCTTCAGCAGTTGGGCTAGTTTTGGCAGAGGGTTTGACCAAGGCCAACAGGATCAAAAGCACGGCTCCTGCTGCGTTGGCCCACACCCCCAAGTTCACTCCTCCCGGCTGCCAGGGGACATCCCAATCCGGAGAAAGCAACAGGGCTGCCGCCAAGAGGAAAAGCCCACGCAGGGGCCAGCTCAACTGTCGGCGAAAGTATCCGGCGATGGCTGCCGCCAGGGCCACCACCCCGAAGGCTGCCGCCACAAAGGCCAAAAGCACTTCAGTCCACGAAGGCCAAGCTTGCTGAGCTTGACTGAGCAACAGGTCCGCCTCAGGGGAACGCTCCGCGGCTGCCTGAAGCCACACCGACCACTTCTGGCCGTCCATCAACAACAATGCCGGCCGAAAGACGAACATAAAGGGCAGCGTAAACCCAACCAAAGCAAACCGAAACGCCGCCCAGGCCGTCTTCATGATCGGTGCCTGAGCCAATCCCGCACTGGCATAAGCCGCCAAAGCCACCGGTGGGGTGACCATGCTCATCATGCCAAAGTAGAAGATGAACAGATGGGCCGCCAAGGGAATCACTCCCAACTGCTGAAGCAGCGTACCCATCAGCGTGGCCATCAGGAGATAACAAACTACCGAAGGCACGCCCATGCCCAAGATGATTGAGCAGACCATGATACCTACCAAGGCCAGCAACAGTTGAGTTTGCACCACCGACTTGATGGCGGCCGAAAAGTCGTTGGCAATGCCGGTCTCTTGCACGATACCGATAATGATGCCCACACACGCACTAGCTGCCACCAGAGGGACCCCACCTCGGGCGGCTTTGACCAGGGCTTGAAGCACCTCGTTTCTCCAGGTTCGGGCCACTAGGGCAAACACCAGCAGGGCAAACAGTCCGGCCAAGGAGCTGTTCACACCCAGCTCCACCCAGCGACGGAACGACTGGGGAATGTGGTGGTTGAGCGACCAGGCCAGGTAAGCCAAGGCCGCCAGCAGGAAGCTACCCAAGGCGATCGCGCGGTCCCGAGCCGAAAGCGGCAAAGCCCGACGCAAGGTGGCCAGCACCAAAATCACCACCAGCGCCGCCGTCACCGCCCGAGAAGGAGACATGCTCAAGGCCAGCAACAACACCAACACACCCAAGGCCAGAAAGAAAATCACTCCTTCCAGTTTGGCCACCGAGGTGTTGGCCATGCTGAGTTGGGGTTGCACGCCCACGCGTCGGGCGTAAAAGTGCACGATCATAAAGAGCGAAAAGTAGTACAACACCGCCGGAAGCATGGCGGCCAGGGCCACTTGGGGGAAGGTGACCTGGGGCTGGACCAGTTCCAGCATCATGTAAGCCCCGGCTCCCATGACCGGCGGCACCAGGGCCCCGCCCGAAGCCGCCGCAGCCGTGATCCCTCCGGCCACCGAGGGAGAAAATCCGGCAGAGCGCATCATGGGAATGGTGAACGAACCGGTAGCCACGGCGTTGGCCACCGCCGAGCCACTCAAGGAGCCCATCAGCCCACTGCCTATCACGGCCACTTTGGCCGGGCCGCCTGGACTGCGCCCAAAAAGTCGTTGAGCAAACTGGATGATGAAATCCGTTGCTCCGGCCATTTCCAAAAACGCCCCGAAGACGATAAACAAAAACACATAGACAAACATCACCCGAGCCGCCGGGCCAAACACGCCCAGGGTTTGCAAAAAAGTGGTGCTGATCAGATTGCGTGGGCTTTGGCCTGCATGGGGGAGCATCCATCGGGGCAACACCGGCCAGTCCCATTGAAGGCTCAGGTGGCAATAGAGGCTATGGGCCACAAAGGCCAAAGCCAGCAGGGGGACGATCCATCCGATGGTTCGGCGCGTGGCCTCCAGCACCAGCAGCAGACCCACAGCTCCCACGATCAGGTCCCAACGGCTCTCCACCCCGGCCCGATCCCCCAACGACATCCCGTCTATCCACCAGGGCTGAAATACCGGCTCGTTTTGCACGATCACATAGCCGCAACAGAACACGGTGGCTGTGGCCAGGAGGATGTCCACCGCCCAGGTCCAGCCAGGCCGATTTTTGCCAAACATCGGAACCTGAAGAAAACACAGCACCAGCCCCAGCATGACAAACAGCGCCAAAGCCGACTGCTGCTGGAGCTGGGGATAGTTGACCTCTTTGAGCGTAAACAAACACAGGGCCAGCGAAACGATCACGACCACCAACCCTGGCCGGGTGGAAGCAGATCCCTCGGCAGAACCACTCATGGCAAGCCGTGCCGATTATCAGAGGAGGACTAATCCCGAGGCAGTTCCGGCAAGGGGACATCCAAAGGCTCGGTGGTGTTCAGCTCGCCGGAGGCCAGCTCGGGCGGCTCGGCCCCATTGAGACTATTCTCCGCCGGCCAAATCCCCTTTTCCCGATAGAACCGAATCGCACCCGGATGAAACGGCGTGCCTGTGTACCGAGGAGCGTTTTCCGGCGTGATAAACTTCCCCACCGCATGAAGCTCCTGCACCTGTTGGCGATGCTCGTAGAGGGTTTTTGTGACCAGGTAGATCACCTCCGGATCGGCGTTCCGAGAAGTGATCAATTGCATGGAGCCGACATTCAGGGCCGGGAAGTCCTCTTTCAGATCAGGATAAGTTCCCCCGGGCACCGTGATGGGATGGAAAAACGGAAACTTCTCCACTAGGCGTTGGCAGGCCTGGGGATCAAAAGGCAAAAAGTGGATGTCCAAACTGGTGCAGGCACGGGTGATTGTTCCCGAAGGGACCACCCCTCCCAGACAGATCACATCCACGGAGCGATCTCCCAACATGTCCACCGCTGCGGCCTGGTTGGCCGACACCGGGGTGAAATCTTCAAACTGCACGCCGTGCTCGGCCAGCAAGGGACGCAGAAACATTTCAAAACCCGCTCCTGAAGGACCCACCGTCACGCGCTTGCCCCGAATGTCTTGCAAGGTCTTGATCCCACTGTCCTGAAGCGTCAGAAACATCACCACATTGGGAGCCAGGGTCATAACGGCCCGAACCTCATACGGCCGCTGCCAGGGCTTTTGGCCCCGAACGGCAAAGTAGGTGATGGAAGAATTGGCCAACGCCAGCTCCAACTCCCCTTGGTCCAGCAGCCGGATGTTGGCCCGGGTGCCTTTGGTCCCCTTGGCTTGGAACTTCATTCCTTGGGACTGCAAGTGCTGATTGAGCACTTGGCACAAGGCGTCTCCGACCACCGGGAAAGTTCCCCCCAATGGGGCTGTGCCCATGCTCAGAAACGGCTTGCGACGCACCGAAGAAGAGCTTCCCCCTTGGGGAGCAGAGCTGCATCCCAGCATTCCTGCCACCCCAAGGCCACAGACCAACCACAGCCAAGGCGAGAGTTTCATAGGCGGGACCCTTTACTTGGGAGGGAATCGGCGGGAGGTCCTCACAGTTTTTCAATCCTACCAAGCCCTGGGAACCGATTCCAGCAAGGCCCTACAGCCCCCCCACCGCTGACCATCAACAAAACCGGCATCCGTGTGGCAAGCGTGCCCGGGGCAAGCAGCGTTGGAGCCTGTTTAACCGCCGCCCACTGGAGGAAGCACGGTCACCTCATCCCCCGGAGAAAGCCTGGCCGAATGATCGCGCTGATGCTGGCCGTTGACTGTGACCAGCATAACTTGGGAACTGGGCACCTGGAGCTGCTGGAGTAGATCGGCCACGGTGGCCCCTGGGGGCAACTGAAGTTTTCCACCCGGAGGGGTCTTGTCCCGCAGAATGCCCATCAGCTTCACTTGCACTTCCATAAGATCCTCTGGCCACCTAACCTACGAGGCACATCTTTTTTCTTATCCGAAATCCCAACCCGACTCCAGTGGGCCAGCCAGGCAAGCATCTCAAGCAAGCGGAGTTGTGCGTCGTAGTCTCAGGGCTGAAGCGGCACGGAGGCTGGCTTGGAGGAGTTCGGGGCAGGGCTTTCTGGACGGGGGCGCAACACGGCGGCGGCTCCTTGGCGGCGGCGGTCGGCCACGGCCACCAGTTCTCCGGTGCACAGGTCCACCCCGAT
>JAJRRR010000241.1 GCA_024279285.1 Planctomycetota bacterium | reverse complement strand
CCCCCCCCCCCCAAAAGTAGGTGTCACTTATGCAAAATGAGTTTTCCCTGACGGGTGCGCCGGAGACGATAAAGCTGATCTCCGCAGGCGATCAATACTTCATCGTCCTTTCCCAGCAGTTCTTCCACTGGGATGATCCTGGGCAAACGGTTCAGAGAAGAGGCGATCTTTTTTTGCGCTTCCTGGGGTGGCAAGGCGTGTTGAGGTGGTTGGGGATGAGGATCACGCTCGGCCATCGCACTGGAACCCCGATAGGAGGAAGGCACCGGGAAGGCGGAACAAGGATTACGATAATGATAATGTGTTTCAGTATCAATATCATTTCCCTGGAAAAATTCAAGCGGTTTTTCGGGAAAAAGGCGGAAAAAAGAAATCCTCCGGGTTCTTGACGAGAGCGCTCAGAAGGAGTACAACAAGAGCAACTAGTTGAAATTGTGTTTCAACAAGCTAGCCCGCCAGCCGCCAGCTAGCCACCTCGCTGTCCCCTTTTTCACTCAGGAGGTGAGCTATGCTGGCCAGAAAGGTTTTCTGCCGACCGACAGGGGTTACGCTGGTGGAGCTGCTGGTGGTGATTGCCATTGTGGGCACCTTGATGGGTCTTTTGCTGGCAGGAGTGCAAGCCGCTCGTGAAGCTGCCCGAAGAACTCAATGTCAAAACAATCTCCGCCAAATTGCTCTGGCTGCCCACATGCACAACGACGCCCAAGGACACCTCCCTTATGCCAGTTTCCGGTGGCGGGAAAGTTTTCACAGTGCGTTCACTTTTCTGTTGCCTTATCTGGAACACAAGAACCTTTTTGCTCAATTTGACCTGCAGCAGTCGGTCCTGGTGGGCACCAACAATCAGTTGGCCAAAACACCTTTGGAGGTGTTCTTGTGTCCCACGATGGATCTTCCTCGCGTGGTGCCGGACCGCACTCATGGTGCCAGCTTCGAAGGGGCCCCCAGCAGCTACGCAGTTTGCGTCGGCAACGCCAATCCGTGGCGCGGCCCCAGAAACGGTGCCTTTATCTTCTCCACAGATGGGATGCCAACCACCTTGGGCCGTTTTCCGGACGGCACCAGCCAGACTATTTTGGCCGGAGAGCTGGACTACGGGCTGCGCAACTACTACTTCCGCGGCACTCAGGACATCCGTGGGGGCGTGACCCAGTGGGCCATTGGTTATCCGGGCTTTTCGGTAGCGACGACTTATGGGCCGTTCAATCGGGACCGCTTGGGCGGTACTTTTGCTGAGTTTTATACCTTCCGCAGCGATCATCCCACGGGAGTCAACATCGCTTTTGCCGACGCTTCGGTGCGCATGTTGGCCACGGCTACAGACCGCGCCGTGTTGCTGGCTCTGGGAAGTCGCAATGGTGGGGAGCCGGTGGGCCAGGAGCCTTGAGACAGGAAAAACTTTGGCTCGCTGCTGGGACTCTGATAAGGTGAATAGGCACGACTGAAGAAATCCCCGTACTTTTTACCCAATCAGGAGGATAGTGTGATGAAAATCCATGCTTGGTGGTTCATCGTAGGTGGAGTGTGGCTGATTTGGACCGCAGGGGATGCGGTTGCTCAATCTTCCTCAGCCGAGGAGTTAATGGTTCGGGCTCATCAAGCCAGGGCACAATGGAACGACTTCCCTGGGTTTGAAGCGGATGTCACCCTCGTGGTCAACAATCGGCGCGTGCGACGACATCTGCGGGTGACCAGTCAATTGGAACTTCAGTGGGACCAGCCGGTGCCCCCTCAATTTGCCGCTGCCGTGCGACGCTTGGAGTCCATCGTAGAGCACCGTCAGGCGGGAGATGAGCAACAGTATGATGTGGAGTTTGTTCCTGAGAAGGGGCAGCATCCTTTGGGCCGACTGATCCGGTTCCGCGAGGATAGCATGCACAGTCAGTATCGGATCCGCGGGGATGTAATCACTCAAGTGTCCCGGCAGACCGAGCGAACGCGTTTCACCATTACCGTGTTGGCGGTAAAGCGCAACGCTGAAAAGAAATACCTGCCCAGTCTCTACACCGTCAGTTTTTGGTCCGTGCCCAAGGGAGAACTGCTCCGCAGCAGTGTGGTTCAGATTCAGTGGGAGCGTGTGGGCAAGTGGGACCTGCCGCGATTGGTCAGGAGCGTCAATGTAGGGGGGAAGTCCCAATACGGGATGGAAGTGATTCGTCTGCGTAACCACCGAATTTTGGAACCCTGAACGCAACTCTAGCCAAGCTCCGGGGGTAGGATTATATTGAGAAAGCTGTCTGGAATCGGTTCTTCCCCCGAGGAGTGAGGCTGTTTTTGGAAACATCCGCGCCCAATCCTCCGGCCGCTTCGGGAAACGGAGAGGGGGGGCAGCAGCCCTCGGCTCCATTCACCGGGCGGCGTTTTCGTCTCCGGGAAGCCCTTCTTTCGGGGGGGCTGTTGCTTGTGGGCGTGAGTGCCTTTGTGGTGTTGCTCTTGATGCGCGAAGCCCCCGGACGGCGAAAACAGGAAGAAGACCGCGTGTTGGTCCAAACCGTTCCAGTCCCCGAGCCGGTGCGGGAAATCCCCATCTTGCTGCATGGGGTGGTGATGCCCCCGGAGGAGATTGAAATCGGGGCTGAGGTAGCCGGACGGATCGTAGAAAAAACCGAAGCTTGCCGCTCCGGGAAGTTCGTCCGCAAAAACACCCTCCTGCTGCGAATCGACCCTCGCAAGTATCGCCTCCGCGTAGAGGAGCTTCAATTCCAGCTTCAGCAGGTCCGAGCAGAACTGGAACAGTTGCAGGTGGAGGAAAAAAACCAACAAGCCCTCGTGGCCATTGTCCAAGAGGAGCTGCGGCTGGCCCGACGCGAACTGGAACGCATGGACGCCCTGCTCAAAAACGGCACGATTACTCAGGGCCAGCGCGACGAGGTGGCCCGACAAGTCGTCCAGGTGGAAAACCGCCTTCAAAGTGCCGTCAACGCCTTGGAACTCATCCCCGTGCGCCGCAAGCGGCTCCAGGCCCAAGAAAAGCTTCTTCAAGCCCAGCTCCAAGCCGCCCAAACCGATCTGGCCCGAACCGAAGTCCGCGCTCCGGTGGATGGGCTGATCGTGGCCGAGGCGGTGCAGGTCAACGATGTGGTTCAAGTGTCGGCTCCGCTGGTGCGGATGGTTGACACTTCGGTGATGGAAGTGCGGTGCCACCTGGAGATGAAACAGCTTTATTGGCTGTGGGGTTCCTTGCCTGACGCAGGGCCGCAGGAAGTTCCGCCGGAACGGTTCTACGAGGTCCCGCCCACGCCGGCCACCGTGATCTTCACCATCGGCCAACGGGAGTTTCGCTGGCAAGGGGAGTTGAGCCGTTATGAAGCCGGGGAGATTGACCCTCGCACTCGTACCGTGCCGTGTCGGGTTCGTGTGCCTCGCCCACGGCGGCGGCTAGGAGAAGGGCCTCCGGCCTTGATGCGCGGCATGTTTGTCGCAGTGGTGCTGCATGTGCCGGTCAAAGCGGAGCTGTTCCGATTGCCGGCTGCTGCTTTGTATCCGCCAGATACGATTTGGCGAGTCCAGCACAACCAACTGGAAGAAGTCCGCGTGGAGGTCATTCAGGCTGACGACCAAAGCGTGCTGGTGCGGCCCGAGCCGGGAACTCTCCGGCCAGGGGACCAAGTGGTGGTGTCGCCCCTGCCGGTGGCGTATCCTGGGATGGCGGTCCTGCGCCAAGAATCTCCTGCGGAGCCCGTGCCGGAGGTTTCTGAGCAGGTGGCTCCGTGAACTGCGATTGCCCTCCGAGGGCTGTTCCCTTTTTTGCGCTAAAGCGGCCGGACAATGCGTCGTGTAGTGCGTTGGGCGGTGGAAAACACCCCCGCGATGAACACCCTGCTGGTGGCACTGTTGATCGTGGGGTTGGGTTCGGCGTTTCTGCTGCGTCGGGAGACTTTCCCCAACTTTGACATTGATATTGTGTTGTGTTCGGTACCCTATCCGGGGGCTACTCCGGAGGAGGTGGAACGGGGGATTTGCCAAAAGATTGAAGAGGCTGTCCGGCCCATCGCTGGGGTGAAAAAAATCACCTCCGTGGCCCAAGAAGGTGCTGGTTTTGTTATTTGCGAACTGCACGCGCACATCAGCGATCCTCAACGGGTGCTGGCCGACATCCGCTCCGAAGTGGATCGCATCCCCAGCTTTCCCGAAAACGCCGAAGATCCCATCGTCCAACTGCTGACCATTCGCAACCCGGCCATCAAAGTTTCCGTCGTCGCGCCAGCCGGGACGGATGTGCATGATCTTCGGGCCCAATGGCAGTTGCGTCAGGTGGCCGAGCAGATTCGGGATCGGTTGTTGATGCTGCCTGCGGTCTCTCACGCAGAAATTATGGACGGACGGCCTTTTCAAATTGATGTGGAAATCCCTGAAGAAAACTTGCGCAAATACGGTCTGACTCTCCAACAAGTGGCCCAACGCATCCGACAAGAAAATGTGGAAATGCCCGCGGGAGTGATTCGCACCCGAGGGCAAGAGCTTCTGGTGCGGGGGGACAATCGTCGTCGCTGGGGACAGGAAATCGCCCGTTTGCCTCTGCTCACCCTGCCCGATGGAGTGGTGTTGACCGTGGGGGATTTGGGCCGGGTGCAAGATGGGTTTGAAGATGTCCCTCGCTACTCTCTGCTCAACGGACGCCCGGCGCTGACCATCCAAGTGAGCAAGACCGCCGACGAGGACCTGCTGGCCATCACCGATCAGGTGCGACGCTTTGCCGCCTCAGAGCCTTTGCCGCCGGGATATGAGCTGGTCCTGTGGGACGACCAGTCCAAAATGGTCCACGATCGGCTCTCCCTGCTGACCCGAAACGGGATCCAAGGGCTGGTGCTGGTGTTTCTGACCTTGATGGTGTTTTTGCAAATGCGCCTGGCTTTTTGGGTGGCCTTGGGCATTCCCATCTCGCTGCTGGGAACCTGCGCGGTGATGTGGGTCACCGGGGACACGATCAACATGCTCACCATGTTTGCGTTCCTGATGGGTTTGGGCATCGTGGTGGATGATGCCATTGTGGTGGGCGAAAACATTTATGCTCACCGGGAACGCGGCAAATCGTTCGTCCAGGCGGCGATTGACGGCACGGCCGAAGTGGCTCCCAGTGTCATCAGCTCCGTTTCCACCACGATCATTGCGTTTTGTCCGTTGTTTTTCGTAGCCGGCATTATGGGCAAATTCATCGCCTGTTTGCCGGCGGTGGTCATTTCCATGCTGACCATTTCCCTGTTGGAAAGTCTGCTGGTTTTGCCTTGCCACTTGGCTCATTCGGCTGCTGAGGCTCCAGGGCGGTGGCAACGGTTTCGGCGATTTTTTGAACAGGGGCTGCATCGTTTCGTTGAACGAGTTTATCTGCCCTGGTTGCGTCGAGGGCTGGAAGCCCCCTTGGTGGTCTATGCCGGGGCGGTAGCGTTGTTGCTGACTGCCGCCGGGTTGGTTGTGGGAGGGGTGACTCCCTTTGTGCTGTTCCCTAAGCTGGATGGGGATGTGGTGGTCTGTCGGATCACCTTTCCCAACGGCACCCCTGCCCAAGTGACCGAAAAAGCCACCGCGCGGCTCGAAGCGGCCATCCGCCAGGTGGCCCAAGAGCTAGAGCCCCAATACGGCCAAGTGGTTCGCATGGTTTATCGGGCCATCGGAAGCCAGACGCAGGATGGGATCATGGGCGGGGCTCCTCGCATCCTGGGCGGACACGCCGGGGAGGTGTGGGTCCAATTGCTGGAGGTGGAAAACCGTCAAGGCCTTTCGGCCATGGAAGTTATCCGCCGCTGGCGCGAAGCTGCCGGACGGTTCGCCGGGGTGGAACGCATCCGTTTCACCACTTCCACCATCGGACCAGGCGGAAAACCTATTGAGTTCAAAGTGTTGGGCACCGACCCGCATCGCCTGGAACAAGCCGTGCAAATGTGCAAACAACGCTTGGCGCAATATCCGGGCGTGTTTGACATCAGCGACGACAATGAACCTGGCAAACTAGAGTTACGAATTCGCATCCGTCCCGAAGCTCAGCACCTGGGCATTGACCACCAGCAGCTTATCTCTACGGTTCGGGCGGCTTACTACGGCGTGGAGGTGATGCGCCTGCAACGGGGACGGCACGAAGTGAAGCTGATGGTTCGCTATCCGGCCCATCAACGACGCTCTTTGGGCGACTTGAGTCGCATTCGTATCCGCTTGGCCGATGGGCGAGAAGTCCCGTTGGAAGAAGTGGCCCTGGTGACTATTGACCGAGGCTATGCCGAAATCAACCGCGTGGACCAGTTCCGCTCTATTACCATTACGGCGGATGTGGAGGAGGAGCGGGCCAACGCCAATCAGATCATCAACGATTTCCAACGCCAATTTGTGCCCAAGCTCCGCCAGAAGTTTCCCGAAGTTCATATCCGTTGGGAAGGGCAACGCGAACAACAGCAGGAGTCGCTCAACAGCTTGTTTGAAGGATCCGTGGTGGCTCTGTTTGCCATGTTCGTGTTGCTCACCTTTGAGTTTCGTTCCTATATCCAGCCGGCCATCATCTTTGCCGTGATTCCGTTTGGGTTGGTGGGGGCTATTTTGGGCCACTTGGTGATGCGGATGCCGTTAACGCTGTTTAGCTTCTTTGGTCTGGTGGCTTTGACCGGGGTGGTGGTGAACGATTCCATCGTGCTGATTGATTTTATCAACCGCCGGCGCGAGGAAGGGAGGCCGCTTCGGGAAGCTTTGCTCCAGGCTGCCCGACGCCGATTCCGGCCCGTGCTGCTGACATCAATAACCACCATCATGGGCCTGCTGCCCATCGTGTTGGAGCGGTCGCTGCAGGCTCAGGTGCTCATCCCAATGGCCGTGAGTCTGGCATTCGGTTTGGCCATGTCCACCTTGTGGGTGTTGGTCCTGGTCCCTGTGCTGTATCAAACCGTGGCCCGACGACTGGAAAAACACCGGTTTTCCGAACAACTTCAAACTGTCCAAACAGCAGCCGTGCAGGAATCGGGATAGGACCATGCGATGGTGCAACGGAGCTGCATCTGGTGGTGCCAAAAGGTGGTGGCTGAGCTTGGTGATAGGAATTTGGCTCCTGGGAAGTGGAACCGATCTTGGAGCCCACGATTGGCCTCGGTTCCGGGGACCAAACGGCTCGGGCGTTTCCCCCTGGAAGTTTCCCACTCGCTGGGAAGAAGCTGACTACGCCTGGGTTGTCTCCTTGCCTGGCCAGGGGCACTCTAGCCCCGTGGTGAAAGGCCATCGGGTTTTCCTCACCTCAGGTCTGGAAACTACCGGAGATCGCCTTGTATTGTGCTTGGACGCTCGCAGTGGTCGGATTCTTTGGCAACGCCGTTTTTCCGGTCAGACGCATCGCAAACACACCCTCAACAGCTTCGCTTCCTCCACCCCTGTGGCCGACGCCCAGCGCGTGTATGTGACCTGGGCCACTCCCCAGCACTATTGGGTAAGGGCTTTGACCCATGAGGGAGAAGTGGTATGGGAGCGTGACTTGGGTCCTTATCGCTCAGGACACGGACACGCCGTCTCGCCCATTGTGTTTGACGACTTGCTCATCGTTCCCAACGAACAGGAAGGGCAAAGCTCTCTGGTGGCGTTGGACGCTGTCACGGGAGAGGTGCGTTGGAGCTTGCCTCGGGACTCGCGCACCACTTACTCCACCCCTTGCGTGTACCAGTGGGAGGGACACCCTCCGGCTTTGATCTTTACCAACTGGCACTATGGGATCACGGCCCATGATCCAAGCACCGGACAACTCCTGTGGCAAGCCCAAGTGTTCGGGCGCCCCGAAATCGAGACCGCCATCGGTTCGCCCATCACGGCCCAGGGGATCGTTATCGGCACCTGTGGCTGGTTGGGCCGTCAGATCCATCTGGTGGCCGTGCGACCTCGCAAAACTCCTCAAGGATGGCAAGCTCAGACTTTGTATCACATCCGCCGCTCGGCTCCTTTGACCACCACGCCGGTGGCTGTGCAAGGGAAGCTGTTTTTTCTCTCCGATCAAGGAATTGCCACCTGTTGTGAGCTGGAGAGCGGTCGGGTACTGTGGCGGCGTCGGGTGGGCGGCACTTTTTATGGTTCTCCGATTT
>JAJRRR010000240.1 GCA_024279285.1 Planctomycetota bacterium | reverse complement strand
AGAGCCGAAAAAGACCAAAACGGCACATACACTCCCCGGAGCCGCTCCACCACCCGAGCAGCTTGGGCCAGGTCGGAAGGACAGAACCACCGCGCTTTGGCCAACCACTGCTGGAACCGCTGCCACGCCTCCTCCTTCGCAATGGCAAACCCAATGACAAACTCCACCGGATGTCGCTTGGGATCCGGAGAGTAAGGGAGCACATAAGGGGACTCGCAAAACGGGCAAACGAAGCTGCGTTGGTCTTGCTCGGCGGAAAGCTCTGCCCCACAGTTGCGACAACGAAAGTGATGCCGCTGAGCAACGGGCCGGTCCGCCTCGGCTATCCGAGTCCCACAAGCACTGCAAAACTCATCCCCAACATCTACCGGCTCGCCGCACTGAGGGCAGCGGCTTGCCCAAGTCCCGGCCCGAGAAAAGGCATCCTGAGCAGAAGAGTTCCCAGAAACCGGAGATGGTCCGCTCATTTGTGGTAAATCGTTCGGCAGCAAAAGGGAAGTGCCTCAGGGCGCAAAGCCAGTATAATCCAACCACCAGAGTGTTCCCAAGACAGGTCCGATTCCCTGTGCAGTAGGCTTTTTCCAAACAGTTATGACTTCAAACGCTTCTTGCGGTCCGCTCCTTGGGGCTCACATGTCCATTGCCGGAGGATATTACAAGGCGGTGGAAGCGGCAGCCGAACACGGTTGCGATTGCGTGCAGCTTTTTACCAAAAACAACAACCAGTGGCGAGCCAAACCCATGACTGAAGAAGACGGGCGACGGTTTCAACAGGCTCTGCGCCGCTTGGGTATCCGCGCCCCTCTGGCCCACGCCTCTTACCTGATCAATCTGGCCACCCCTGAGCAAACCCTGTGGCGAAAAAGCATCGAGGCGATGATTGTAGAGCTTCAGCGGGCGGAGGTGTTGGGGATTCCCTATGTGGTGGTTCATCCGGGCAGCTACACCACGGCGGACGAGTCCTTTGGGCGGAAGCGGATCGCGCAGGCCCTGGACCAGGTGATCCAAGCCACCTCAGGGCTCAAAGCTTGTGTGGCTTTGGAGACCACTGCTGGACAGGGTTCCAACTTGGGCTGGCGCTTGGAACACCTGGCCTGGATTCGCCGCCATGTGCAGCAGCCCCAGCGTGTGGTCTTCTGCTTGGACACATGCCACCTGTTGGCTGCCGGCTACCCCATGGCTCCCCAGGACGCTTATGAGCAGACCATGCGCCAAGTGGATCGTCTGTTGGGCCGCAGACAGGTGAAGGCTATCCACCTGAACGACAGCAAAGGCTCATTGGGCTCGCGCATTGATCGGCACGAGAACATCGGGCTAGGGCACATCGGGCTGGAAGGATTCCGCTTGTTGCTCAACGATCCCAGGTGGCAAAAAGTCCCCATGTATCTGGAAACCCCTAAAGGCACCGATCCGGTGACGGGACTTTCCTGGGACCGGCGCAATTTGGCCGTGTTGCGTGCTTTGGTGGGCAAGCGGCGCGTGCCTGCTGGAGTGCGACGGAAGTTTTTCCCTCAGCAGTGAGCTTTTCCTGGAAAACTTTCCCAAGCCCCGACTGAGGCAAACTCTGAGCCTCTGCTCCGGGAGAGCCTTTCATACCAATCATAAAGCTCAAACAGCACTTCGCGCAGGTTGCCGCCGGTTGTGCTCCGAAAGTTGCTTTGCGGCTTTCACTTGATCTAAGCCAGGATACATACTTAATTTTTTCAACAGGCTCGTTTTGAGCTGGTTGTTCCCATCTGGGTTTGGGGGAGATGTCAGCTCGGGAAGAACAGTTGTTTTGGGAAGCTCTGCAGAACTTCGCCCAGGAAATTCACCGGCGTACAAGTGCGGCGATTTCAGGTGAACCAGAAGAACAGCTCCGCCGTCCCTTTGAACAGCTTGTTGAGCAATTAGGCCGGATACTGACTCGGTCTCTTCAGTGCCAGGGAGAGGTCCGTCTGCCGGGACGACTGGGCCGGCCCGACTATGCCATCCTAGATGCCCGCCGCCAAGTGCTGGTAGGTCATGTGGAATTGAAACAACCTGGCCGTGGAGTGCTCCCGGAGCAGTTCCGAGGGCACGATCGTCGCCAGTGGGAGCGATTCCAGGCTCTGCCCAATCTCATCTACAGCGACGGGAACCAATGGGCTTTGTACCGCAGTGGGCAGCGGATCGGAGAGGTGGTTTCCCTGCAGGAGGATATCCGCCAGCGGGGGGCAGGTGCAGTCAGGGTGGAGGATGCCCGACGGCTGTTGGCCTTGTGGACCGATTTCCTTTCCTGGCAACCGGTGATTCCGCAGCGGGAAGATGGGCAAGTGGATCAACAGGCTCTGGCCCGATTGCTGGCTCCGTTGTGTCGCCTGCTGCGAGAAGAAGTCCTTGATGCCTTGAAGGACCCCCATTCCCCCTTGAACCACCTGGCCCAGGACTGGCGAGAGTTGCTCTTTCCTCAAGCGGACGATCAGCGATTTGCCGACGCTTACGCCCAGACGGTCACCTTTGCCCTGCTGCTGGCTCGAGCCGAGGGAGCCGACCCACTTTCGTTGCGAACCGCCCAGGACCAATTGGCCGCTGCCCACGGGTTGCTTTCGCGAGCTTTGCAAGTGCTGACCGATCGCCAAATCCTGCAACAGATCCAGCCTCCGCTGCAAACCTTGGTGCGCGTCATTGGAGCCGTGCCGCCCCAGACGCTCGGCAGTGCCGAGGACCCTTGGCTTTACTTCTACGAAGACTTCCTGGCCGCATACGATCCGCAATTGCGGCGGGACACGGGCGTTTACTACACCCCGGTGCAAGTGGTGCGGGCACAGGTGCGACTCATTGACGAGTTGCTCCGACGGCGGCTTGGCAAACACCAAGGGTTTGCTCACCCGGATGTGGTAACGCTGGATCCAGCCGTGGGCACGGGCACTTACCTGTTGGGCGTGATCCAGCATGCCCTTGATCAGGTGAAACGAGAACAAGGACCCGGAGCCGTGCCGGCAGTGGCCGAGCAGTTGGCCGGAAATCTTTACGGCTTTGAGCTTCTGGTGGGACCGTTTGCCGTAGCCCAATTGCGCGTGGGGCAGGCCCTGCGCCGCTACGGAACCCAGCAAGGGCAAGGCGAAGTGCGCATCTACCTGACCGATACGCTGGAAAGCCCCTTCGCCCCGGCTCCTCGCTTCCCCCAGTTCTTGGAGCCCATCGCCCAGCAGCACCAGAAGGCTTTGCAAGTCAAGTCCCAGGTGCCGGTGATCGTTTGCCTGGGCAACCCCCCCTACGACCGACACGCGGCGGCTGAGGAGGTAGGTGAGGCGCGCTCCGGCGGCTGGGTGCGCTGGGGCAACGGCGAAGCTGAGCAAAGGCCCATCTTTGAGGACTTCCTGCAACCAGCTCGGAAAGCCGGAGCAGGCGTCCACTTGAAAAACCTATACAACTTGTATGTGTACTTCTGGCGTTGGGCGCTGTGGAAAGTGTTCGAAAGCCCCACGGCGACCGGTCCGGGAGTGGTGAGCTTTATCACGGCTTCCAGCTATCTGGATGGACCGGCCTTTTGCGGTATGCGGCAGCACATGCGACGCGTGTGTGATGAGATCTGGATTGTGGACCTGGGAGGGGAAGGGCGCGGGACGCGGCGCAGCCAGAATGTGTTCAACATCCAAACACCCGTGGCCATCGCCGTGGCCGCACGCTACGGCTCCCCTCGGCACGATGTACCCGCGGTGGTCCACTATGCCCGCATCGAAGGCACGCGAGAAGAGAAGCTCAAGCGACTGGAGGCCATCGGTTCCTTTGCCTCTTTGCGGTGGCAGCTCTGCCCTGGGCAATGGCAAGCGCCGTTTCGGCCCGGGGGAGAGTCGCTCTACTTCCAGTGGCCCCTTTTGACCGACCTGTTTCCCTGGCAGCACTCGGGGGTGCAGTTCAAACGCACCTGGCCCATCGCCCCCGACAAAGACACCTTGCGTCGGCGGTGGCAAGCCTTGTTGCAAGCAGAAGACCGAGCTGCGGCTTTCCGGGAAACAAGGGATCGGAAGATCACCCAGCGTTATCTCCCCCTGCCAGGAATGTCCAAACAGCCCCCTTTGGCTCAGTTGAAGCCGGGAGCCAAGCCACCGCCGGTGGTCCCTTACGCCTATCGTTCGTTTGATCGTCAGTGGTGTTTTGCCGACAGTCGCCTGGGGGACTTTCTCCGTCCGGTGCTTTGGGCTGCGCACAGTGAGAAACAGGTGTATGTGGTTAGCTTGTTTTCGCAGCCGCTTGGGAGGGGACCAGCTCTAACTTGCTGTTCTTCCATCCCCGATATGGACTTCTTCCGCGGCTCTTATGGAGCTAAAGCTACGATTCCCCTTTACCGCGATCCGCAGGGGAAGGAGCCGAACATCATGCCGGGGCTGCTGGAGCGGTTGGAGGCTCATTACGGTTTTCGCGTCCCGGCTGAGGATTTTCTGGCCTATGTTTATGCCGTGTTGGCCCATCCCGGTTTTACCCAACGCTTTGCACAAGAGCTGGAAACGCGCCAGGTGCGCGTGCCCTTGACCAGAAGCAGAGAGCTTTTCCGCCAAGGGGTGCGTTTGGGGCGACGGTTGTTGTGGCTGCACACGTTTGCCACTCGGTACTACACGGCCAAGCAGCGGCCCCAGGGAAAAATCCCCCCTGGCAGAGCCCGCTGCACAAAACCGGTTCCTGGCAGCGAGGCGGATTATCCCGACCAGTTCTCCTACGACCCAAAGCAGCGAACCCTCCACGTGGGCCGGGGGGCGTTTGCTCCGGTGGATGAGGAGGTGTATGCGTTTGAGGTCTCCGGGCTGAAGGTGGTACAATCGTGGCTGGGCTACCGCATGCGCAGGCGGCGAGGGCGGCACTCCTCGCCGTTGGACCAGATCGGCCCTCGGCGGTGGACGCTGGAGTTTACGCGCCAGTTGCTGGAGTTGCTATGGGT
>JAJRRR010000239.1 GCA_024279285.1 Planctomycetota bacterium | reverse complement strand
TTTTCCGAGCAGAGTCGCTAGGGAGGAAAAAGCCTCTTATGCCCCAGGGAGATCCGGCGGGGCCGAAGGAGCGTTGGTGCATATGGCCCCATGCACATAGCATGTGTAACAGGCTCCGTGGCGAATCACGAAAGGTCTCAGAGCGTCGGCCAGTTCCGGGCCGAGCCGGGCATCGGGACTTTCCAGCAGCAGCGGACACACATAAACTCCCTGGTCGGTGACGATGCGGCCGGTGTGGCACAGCAACTGGAAAAGGTCGTATCCTTGGAGCATTTCCTGGCTGACACGCTCCCAAGGCCGATAGCCCCGGTGGCGTTGGGCTTCGGCTCCCAGGCGGATGGTGGGCAGGATTTTCAGCCGGGGCCGCGTGTAGCCCCAGCGACGCAACTGTTCCACAAACTGGCCCACCACCTCCCCCTCCTGCTCCAGGGGCCAAGTGCGCGTGGCTGTAATGATGGGCAAAAACCCATGCTCCACCAGGAGCCGCACTCCTCGCATGGCCCGATCAAAGGTTCCTGCTCCCCGGATCGGATCGTTCATCTGCGGAGAAAACCCGTCCAGGGAAACCCGAAACTCCAGGGAATAGAGACTTCGGACTTCTGCCACTGCCAGCCGCCGGACCCACTGGGGATGCAACACCGTCCCGTTGGTCAGCACGCTTACTGGCCCGTACTGAAGCGTCAGCTCCAACAGCTCCACGATTTGGGGATGCAGAAACGGTTCGCCACCCGTGTAGTAGTATTCCTTCACTCCCAGGGCCACCGACTCTTCCAGGACCTGCTTGACCCGCTCTGGGGAAAGGAACCCAAAACGCCGGTTGTGAGGACTGCAACTGATAAAGCAATGCACGCACTCCAGGTTGCAGCGCGTGCCGGTGATTTGAAACCAGAGGTGGTCCAGGTGTTCCAGAGGGACCGTGGGGGCCGAGGGGTTCATGGCTTGGTGGGAATCTTTTCGCAAGCGTACAAGTCCAGGTGTTCGTCCTGACAAATCCAGCGAAACACATCCCGCACCTGATTCCAACCCTGAGTCAGCAGAAACTGGGAGTTGCGTCCGTAGCTTTTCGCACCCAGCACGAACAGCCCAGGCTCGGGATGCTGAAGCAACTCGTACCCGGTGGCCGAAAGCTGAAGACAGTCCGTGGAGTTTTGTTTCAACAGGGCGGCAGCCAGACGCAAGGGTCCGTCGGTGGCCCAGCACCTTTGCACCTGAAGCTCCTCCAACAAGTCCCAGTGGCCCCGATAGCCCGTGTTGGCCAAAATCCGATCCACCACCAACTCTCCGGCATGCGTGCCCGTCAACTGCACCCGCACCGCGGTGCCTTGCGGCTGGAGGGCGTCAACTTGGGTGCCAGGCAGCAGGTGAACCTGGGGATGGTGCCAAGCCAGGTGGTTGGCCTCCTGGGCCAGTTGGTCCCGAAGGGGCAGTGGGTCCTGGGCCACTCGCGGCAAGGGGCCTTGGCCTGAGGACAAAGGGCGCCGCACCACCCACCACACTTCGGTCCGGGAAGCTTGTTGCATCAACTGGGCCAGGGCCACCACATTGGTCCCGGCCGAGTAGCCACTGCCCACCACCAATATGCGCCGGTTGGCAAACCGCTCCCGATCCGCTCCCTGTAAGTCCGGCAAAGAGTGTTCAATCCAGTTTTGGCAGCGAAGTTCCCCAGGGGCCGGGATGCCTCCGCAGCCCAGAGGATTGGGCCGTCCCAATGTCCCCGTGCAATCCAGCACCACTTCCGCTTCTTCGGTCCATTGGCGGCCACGGCCGTCTTGGAGCAGGAGCCGGAAGGGGCATTGGGCGCGGTCGTCCAGATCGGTTTTGAGCTTTCCCTGGCGGCTCACCGCCACCACTTGAACCGGGGCACAAAGTACCCCTTTCATCATCGGAAGCTGCATCAGCGGCTCCAACAGCCTGTGGCAAATCTGGTCCGCCCGAGGCGATTCCTTCCAAGGCAACGACCAACTGCCGTGGTGGAGTTGGAGCATCCGTTGGGCCAAGGGGGAACAGATCATCCGCCAGGGAGTGAACCACCGCACATGGCTCACCCGAAGCAAGTGTTCTCCCACCCGGCCCTGCTCATACACCCGAACCGGAAACCCCAAGCACCGAGCATACAGAGCCGCTTCCAGGCCCACTGGGCCTGCCCCTAACACCGCAATGCGCAAGGAAGCCATGTTTGTTCTCCAGAGTTAAAGAAGCTGGGCGTTAGAACTTGCCAAAGCAGGCGCGGCGTTTTGCAGGGGTTGTGCTGCTGGAGACAGCTTCTTTTCTTAAACCCATTTTCTTGTCTCGGGGCAAGCGCGTCGCGTCAAAATCGCTACATCCGCCACATCTTTTCCATTCCCAGGGCAAAGCACTCCCGGGGGTAAAGCTCCTCAGGGGGAATCGGACTATGGGAGCGATTCGTGGTCTAAGGTTGATGTGGTGGCCGGGATTTTGGGCCGCCAGGGCAAGCAGTCAACCGCTGTCCCAGCACAAGGAGTCCGGGGATGAGTGCCGGTCCCATTCGCGTGTTGATCGTGGACGACTCGGCCGTGATGCGAGAGCTGATCGCCGACATCTTGCGCCAAGAGCCCGGAATGGAAGTAGCTGGCATGGCCTCCAGTGGACAAAGGGCTTTGGAGTTGATTCCTCGGCTCAACCCGGATGTAGTCACCTTGGATGTGCAGATGCCGGGCATGGACGGACTGGAGACGCTTCGGGAAATCCAAAAACGGCATCCCTTGCCGGTGATCATGGTCAGTGCCTTGACCCAGTTAGGGGCCGAAACCACGCTGGAAGCTTTGGAACTGGGAGCGATGGACTATGTGCCCAAGCCCCACAACTTGCAACAGTGCCAGGAGGAGTTCGCACGCGACCTGGTGCGCAAAGTGCGCGTGATGGCCCACATTGATGTGCGCCGCCTGATGGCCATACGCCAGCGTCGCAAGGAAAAGGCAGCAGTCGGAACCACCTCGGTGCGGACTGCCCGGGGCGGACTCACTCCAGAGCTGCTGGCCGACAAGTGCATTGCCATTGGGATTTCCACCGGGGGCCCTCCCGCTTTGCTGCGGATGTTTGAAGCTCTGGAGCCGCCGATGCCTCCTATCTTGATCGTTCAGCACATGCCGCCTAAGTTCACCGCTGCGTTTGCTTGGCGGCTGGACACCCGCAGCCGACTTTCCGTCAAAGAAGCACGCACCGGCGATGTGCTTCAGCTCAATCATGTATATCTGGCTCCAGGTGGGCAGCACCTGCAAGTGCGACGCGACTTGCAAAAAGTCAAAACCTGGGTGCGCAACGGCCAGCCCGTGGGTGGACACAAACCTTCGGTGGATGTGCTGATGACTTCCGTGGCTCGGGTGTTTGGACCGCGAGCCATCGGGATCATCATGACCGGGATGGGCCGTGATGGGGTGGCCGGATGCGCCGCCATCCGCGAAGCCGGAGGATATGTGCTGGGCCAGGATGAACACTCCAGCGATGTCTACGGCATGAACAAAATCGCTTATCAGGAAGGCCATGTGGACCGCCAATTCTCCCTGGACGAAGCGGCCGAGGTGCTGCGCGAGACGATGACTCGTCTTTGGGCATCTTCCCAAGTGGGTGCCAAAGGTTAACCGGAGGTCTGGTCTTCGCCGGAGGAGAAGCGAGCTGGGTCAAAGGGGCTTAGGTCCACCGGAGGCTTGCGCCCCTGGATCACATCGGCCATCACTACCGCCGTGCCCGGGGAAAGAAGCACCCCGTTGCGAAAGTGGCCCGTGGCCACGAACAGCCCGGGCTTTCCGGGCACCGGGCCCAGCACCGGCAGGCGATCCGGCGTGGCCGGACGAAGTCCTGCCCAGCTCTTTTCCACTTCGGCTTGGGCCAGAGAAGGCACCAACTTCACGGCCAACTCCAGCAGCCCTTGCACCCCTTGGGCTGTGGTGCGCTTGTCAAAACCTACCCGCTCTTCGGTCGATCCGATGAGCACTCGTCCGTCGGGTCGGGGCACGAGGTAGCGAGGGCCCAGGTTCACCACGCGCTGCAACAGGGGCTTGGGAGTGCGAAGCAGCACGATTTGTCCCCGCACCGGTTCCACCGGCAAGTGCCAGTTCAGCCATGTGGCCACGGCCGGGCTCCATGCCCCCGCACACAGGCAAACCTTCTCGGCATGGAAAGTCCCCTGCGAGGTGAGCAGTTGCCAGCTTTGGCCGCTGCGGTGCATCTGCCACACCCCAGCTCCCGGCATCAGTTCCGCTCCCGACCTTAAACATGCCGCCATCAATGCCCGAAGATGCCACGGATTGCGTAACTGGGCATCCTCATGTACCAGCAGCCCAGCCGGAGCGTCCTGAAGCCACGGCAAGTTGGTGGCCAGAGCCGGCTCGCATTCCCGCAAGACGGTTCCTTGAAGCCACTGGACTTGCATCCCGCGCTGGCCAAGCTCTGTGGCCAGGTGTTTCAGGGAGCTGAGTTGGAGAGGGCTTTCGGGCAGGTAGAGTCCCCCGCAAGGACGGTATCCGGTGTCTATGCCGGTTTGTTCCCGGAGCAGTTGGGCCCATTGGCGATGAAGCTGGCAACTGAGTTGGGCCAGGTGGACTTCGGGGGGATCGTCCGGGAGGGCCTTGGCTGCGGGCAGGATTCCGGCTCCTGCCCAGGAGGCTTCCCGGCCAGGTTGCCCCTGCTCCAGCACACGCACTTTTACTCCCCGACGCCCCAGTTCCCATGCCAGCGAAAGCCCGATGATCCCGCCGCCAATGATGGCTACTTCCATGGTGCCTCTTGTCCCTCAGGAGGCAGTAAAGAAAAACGGATCAGTCTTCCAAATTCCTGGTTTTCTCTTCCTGGATTCCGGGTGTCGTTGCCGCTGGAGTTTCCCCAGGGCGCAGGAGTTCCTGGACGCAGTCGCTACGCCATACGCCGCATTGCCCGTAGCACTCGTCTACTTCCACCTGGATCCACTGGGGCACCCAGCCGCATCGTTGGTGCAGCCGGTGGCAAAGTTGCACGCCGATCCACTGGGCCAGCATTTCGGCGGTGGTGTTGGGCACAGGCAGCAACCGGCAATCTGTTCGGGGGAAGACCCAACGGCGTTTCTCAAAGCGCACCTCTACTTCGTTTCCTTGCACCTGGACGCGGATGAGCCGATGCCGAGTGGGCAGAAGCATCCGATGATCCAGCCACCGAACCACCGCCAGGGCTTCGTCTCGCAAGGCGATGAAGTCCACCACATAGCTGTTTTCATCCAACGGGCCACCGGCGCGCACCTCCACCCGATAGTTGTGTCCGTGCAACGGTTCGCACACATTGCCCTGGTAGGTGATAAAGTGCGCGGCGCTGAAAACCAGCGTGTCTTTGGTCAAGCGGACAAAGTACTGCTGGTGCATGGCATCTGGCCCGGCCACTTGCTCCGGTGGGTGTCAGCCTCCTAAGGCCCTGAGGGCAAAGGGGGAAATTGCCGAGTTTCTTCTGCGTATCTTGCCACGGTTTGGAGCAGGACAACAGCCCCTGGAGCTGAACGGGTCCGTTTTTCTCCTTGGCAACAAAGCCTTCGTCCTGGGAAAGCTTGGCTGGGGAGAGGAGCACTTTTTTGGGAAAACCGTGGTCCTGGCCGTAAAATAGCCCCATACACTTCCCGTGCCTGGTTTCCTTGTTCAAAGGGTCAGGTGGCTTTGGCCAACTTGGCACAACGAGGGTCTTGGGCCCAGGTGGCTTTGCACCGGCATCCGATGGTGCTGGTGCTGGTGGTGTGGGCTGCGGGGATTGTGGTGGATCGGTATTGGGGGTGGTCGGTGTTGGGCTGGCTGGGGCTTTCGGCCCTGGGAGTTTTGCTGTGGTGGGCCAAGGTGTTTTCGGACCTTCGGGCCAACTGGGCAGTGCTGGCTCTCGGGGTGTTTTCGTTGGGAGCGGCTTGGCACCACTGGCATTGGCACCATCGGCCCTCGGATGATTGTTCCCGATGGTTGGCCCTGAGTCCTCAACCCTTGGGCATCCGGGCGGTGGTACTTCAGGAACCGCGGCTCCTGTCTTTGGGCAGATCTTCCCCGTTGGAACCCCCGGGGGAACAAAACTACCGCTGGACGGTGGCGGTGCGGCAGATGCACCTGGGAGGCGGATGGGTCCACTGCTCCGGTCAACTGGCCGTGCGAAGCCCTCCTCTTCCCCGGCCCTTGTGGCCTGGAGACATGGTGGAACTTTGGGGCCAAGGGGCCTTGTTCCCCCCGGCGGCCAATCCTGGTCAGACCGATGCCCAACGGCAAGCCCGAGCTTTGGGCCTTCGGGCCCAATTGCGACTTCAAACCCCCGAGGCAGTGATCTATCTTCGCACCGGCCCTTGGTATGCCCCCCGACGCGTGCTGGCTCACATGCGTCGCTGGGGCCAGAAGGTGTTGGATCGCTATGTGGGCCCAGGCGCCACCCCTTTGGCGGCCGCGTTGCTGTTGGGTGCCAAGCACCAGTTGAGTCGTCAGCGGGCGGACGCCTTTTTTCGCACCAACACGATTCATTTTTTGGCCATCTCGGGCCTGCATGTGGGCATGCTTTCGGGAGTGTTGTTGGGGCTGCTGCGAATGGGTCTTTTGCCGCGTCGGCTGGCGTTGGCTTTGGTGGCTGCTGCCACCGTTTGGTACACGCTTCTGACCGGGGCACCTCCTTCGGCAGTGCGGGCCATGCTGTTGGTATTGGTGGGCGTGGCCAGCTCGTGGTTGTTTCGGCCTCAACAGCCTTGGAACACGCTGGCCACGGCGGCACTGATTGTGTTGGTGCTCAATCCGTGTGATCTTTTCCGCACGGGACCGCAGCTTTCGTTTTTGGCCGTGGCGGTGTTGGCAGCGTGGGCTCCCCAGTGGACCCGATGGCGCCGCTACGATGCCCTGCAAGCACTCGTCTGGCGCACGCGGCCTTGGCCCTGGCGACTGTTGCGATGGATGTTCCGCTGGGCGATGCGAAGCCTGGCGGTGGCCGCGGCGTTGTGGACGGCCACCTTGCCCCTGGTGTGGTGGCGGTTCCATCTGATCGCACCGGTGGCCATCCCGCTGTCGGTACTGCTGACTCTGCCCGTGGCGGTGGCGTTGTTGGGAGGGCTCGGGGTGCTGGTTTTAGGTTGGTGCCCTCCGGCGGCTACTGCTTGTGGGTGGATGTGCCACATGGCTTTGGAGGTGGTTCAAGCCCTGGTCCACTGGGGAGTGCAACTGCCCGCTGGGCACGGCTTCTGGCCGGCTCCTTCGGGGGCGTGGATCGTGGCGTTTTATGTAGGGTTTGGGCTGATGTACTTGCTGGGGATGCGAGGACGGAAAAAGTGGCTCGCCGTGGCCCTGTTGGGCGGGTGGCTTTTGGGCGTAATGGTGGAGCTGGCCTGGTGGCGGCCGGTGCGTGGGCGCGTGGAAGTGGCGTTTTTGTCCGTGGGTCATGGACTGTGTGTGGTGATGCATCTGCCGCAAGGACAGACGGTCCTTTATGACCTGGGCGGCATGGCTGCCCCTTATTGGACCGCCCGCACGGTCGCCCAATACCTCTGGTCCCGAGCCGTGTACAAGGTGCAACTGGTGGTGCTTTCCCACCCGGATGTGGATCACTACAACGCTCTGCTGGAGTTGTCCGAACTGGTGGGGGTGGAGCGGGTGTGCACAGGTCCGCTCTTCTTTCAACGCTCCTCAACAACGGTGGACTATTTGGCCCAGCAGCTCCAACGCCGCAGGATTCCGGTTCGGGAGCTATCCGGTCCGGAGCAGATCGCCCAGGGTCCCCAGTGGCAGTTGCAAGCACTGGCTCCGTGGCCGCCTTGGCCCTCGGGTTCGGACAACGCCCGGTCTTTGGTGGTCCAGTTGCAATATGGAAAGCACCGTCTTTTGCTCACCGGAGACTTGGAGGCCCAGGGACTGCAGCGCCTGTTGAAACTTCCGCCGCGGAAGACTCAAGGGCTGTTGGCTCCCCATCATGGCAGCCGCAGCAGCAACCCGCCTGGTCTGGCCCGATGGTGCCAGCCTCGCTGGGTGATCATCAGTGGGCCTCGTCCTTCGGGGGAACTTTCCGCGGCGGAGAAGGCCTATCAGGAGTTTGGAGCGAGGGTCTTCCACACCGGCCGCGTGGGAGCGGTGATCCTGCGTTGGGAAGGCCCGCAAGTACTGCTGCAACCCTTCCTGGCTCCAGAGCAACAGGTGAAGTTTCGGGTGCGCCCGGGGGGCTAAAGCTACGGCTGGTTAGAGGCTTTGCCAAACCACCGCTGAAGTGTGCAGCGAAGCTTCCGGAAGGCCGGATCTGTGCAGCTTTTTAAGCTGACTGTGGAAGCCAATTGCCTGAAGATGGCCGCCGACCAGGGTTTTCCGGCGTGGCGCAGAGCTTGTTGCATGGCCTTTTTAGGGTTGGGAGGCTTGGTCTGTCCAGGGAGCCAGAGCTTCTGCTGCGCAAGCCATTGCCGCAGGGAGTTCCATCCCTGTTGGGACCAGCCCAGGGCCTCGGCCACCTGGGGCGAGTCGGCCCAGACCCACACTTCCAACTCCGGCTCGATCACCACGGCGGCCGAGTGGTCCTCCTTCCATCCGTTTTCAGCCAGAGCTTCTTCTACTTCTTGTTCCAACCGTTGGCGGTCCAGGGAGCTGCCGCAGCCTTCCCGGTCAAAAAGAACTAGAGCGTAGCGATATACATGCAGGTAGGGCCTCAGAAACTCGGGTGCGTCCTTCCGACACCCCGGATCGTGCTGGGCATGGACAAACACATCGTAGGAGTTTGGTTTCAGGGGGGAGATTTCCAAGGAGTGAGGGCGGCCCAAAAGCCCTTGGAGAGTCAGTTGGGCATCCTTATCCGCAGCTATAATCACCGGCTCTTTCTCAAGAGTCCCCGACCTGCGTGTGTTCATCCAAGCACCCCGCTGGCAAACAGGACGCTCAAATTCGGAGTTCCCTTCCACTCCATCAGCTCCGGATGCTGAGTTCCTCGCACCACATCGGTGGCTCCTGAGGAGTCTTTTTGGAAACACAGGATTTGCTCGGGCTGAGCCAGACTCAGCAGCACCGGGGAATGGGTGGCCAGGAGCACTTGAGCCCGATAGACCGAAGCCAGGGAATGAAACACGGTTTCCACCGCTTGGGGATGGATTCCGTTTTCGGGTTCTTCCACCAAATACACGCCTTGAACTTCCGGCAGATAGGCCAGGAGAGTCAGGGCCATCATCCGCAAAGTGCCATCCGAGGCTACCCAGGAGGGCACCACCAGCCCACTTGAGTAGTGCAGCTTCACATAACAGTGCCGATCTTCCTCACGCACATAAGTGGAGATGTCTTGCAAGTCTGGCAGGGCCGTTTGGAGGTGGGCGATCCAGTCTTGGAATCTTTCGGGATGCTGATGCTTGAGGCGGTGCACGAGCCAAGGGAGGTTGCTTCCATCGGGGAGGAAGCTTTGAGGGAGGCCAGGTCGGCTGGGTCGCCGCAGCAACAAGCTGTTGAGCATCAGCGTCTGAACCCCTTCCAGCAAAAGGCTCCGCAACCAAGTGGAGGCCGGAAGTTCCTGCTCGTTTTCCGGCAAGGTGCCCAACGCCGAACGCCGAGGCCCCAGCCGTAGCGAGGGAAACCAGCCTTTGCCTGCCTCGGTGCGGACCTCCGAATAGAAATGGTCGTTGCCACCAGGAGACTTGCTGAACACCGTGCGCCCTTTTCCCGGGGGAAGCGTGCGCCTTTTTCCACGGGAAGGGAAGAGAGATTCCGAGGGAGGAGGCTTGGGATCTGGAAACAAGGTTCGTCGTTCCAACTCCAAAGGATCGCTGTGCAACAACCACCCTCGTTCTTCCAAGATGCCCAATTCTTTGGTCTGAGGGTCGGTGCCCACGCGCACGCAGTAGCGGATGGTGTCAAAGTGTTCCTGGCTGGCTCGGCGGTCTTCGGGGATTTGGGCTTCTATAGCCAGCTCGAAGTATTCCCCTTGACGATTCCACAGCAGATCGCGAAAGTCCGCGCACCGTTTTTCTATCGCCTCTCGTACCCCGTGACCGACCATATCGCTCAAAAAGGCCACCACATCCAAAAAGGTGGTTTTGCCGCTGGCGTTGGGGCCCACCAGGATCAGAAACCGCTCCAGCGGGCAGCGGATGTAGCGCAAACACCGGTAGTTGAGCGCTTCTACGAGCCGGATCATAGGAGTTTTCCGCTAACCGGGAGGTCGCAACTTTCTTTTTTTATAGTTTTTTATCGGCGCTGCAGGAAGCAGGACCGATGCGGTCATGTTGCTGAGGACGGCTAGCTCACCTTGCGGAATTGGGCTTTTCAGCCCCCTTCCATCTGGACGCGCATCCTGAGAGGATGTATCAAATTGTTTCACGGTGCGCAAGTTATCCCCAGCGTGGAGACGAGGGCATGAGCCAAACGGCCTCCGGTGGCCAAGGCGTTCCGGTGGAGCAGGTCAAGCAGTTGATAGAGTTGATGGAGCAGCACGGGCTCAGCGAGCTGGAGGTGCGCAGCCAAGGGGTGCGCATCCGGCTGCGTCGGGGAGGGGAAGGAGGAACGGTCAATGTGGTTCCTTCGGTGGCGTTGCCTGCCGCAGCACCGGCTCCTGTGTCCTCATCTGCCCCGGCTCCGCAAGACAAAAAGCCTGCGGAAGAACAATCCCAGTATGTCTATATCCGCAGTCCCATGGTCGGAACCTTCTACGCCGCTCCCAAACCCGGCGAGCCGCCCTATGTGCAGGTGGGAGATCGGGTCCAGCCCGACACCACCGTCTGTATTATTGAGGCCATGAAAGTGTTCAACGAAATCCAGGCGGAAGTCTCTGGCCGGATCGTGGAAGTGCTGGTAGAAAACGGCGAACCGGTGGAATACAACCAGCCGCTGTTCAAAGTTGATCCCAACGGATAACCCTTCGGCTGCCAGGTGGGGCCAGCATGTACAAGCGGATTCTGATAGCCAATCGGGGTGAGATTGCGTTGCGGATTATCCGGGCCTGCCGGGAGCTAGGCGTGGAGACGGTGGCCGTGTATAGCGAGGCGGATCGCGGAGCTGCCTACCTGCGCCTGGCCGATGAAGCCTACTGTATCGGCCCTCCGGCTCCCAAAGACAGCTATTTGAACATCCCTCGCATTATCGCTGCTGCGGAGGTGGGCAATGTGCAGGCCATCCATCCTGGATATGGCTTCCTGGCCGAGAATCCGCACTTTGTTGATGTGTGTCAAAGCTGCAAGATTGACTTCATCGGGCCTCCGCTGGAAGCGATGACCCTTTTGGGCGACAAGAACCAGGCTCGCCAACTGGCCCGACGCATCGGCGTGCCCGTAGTGCCAGGCAGCCCGGGACTCCTCCGCACCGAAGAAGAAGCCCTGGAAGTGGCCCACCAAATCGGTTTTCCCGTGCTGATCAAAGCGGCTGCCGGAGGTGGGGGGCGAGGGATGCGCGTGGCCGCCAACGACCTGGCCCTGAAAAACGAGTTCCAACAAGCCCAGGCCGAAGCCAAGGCCGCTTTCGGCGACGGAAGCGTGTATCTGGAAAAGTACCTGGAAGGGCCACGACACATTGAAGTGCAAATCCTGGCCGATCAGCACGGCAATGTGTTGCATCTGTACGAACGCGATTGCACAGTGCAGCGGCGGCATCAAAAGCTCATAGAGCTTACCCCCGCTCCTCACATCAGTGAAGAACTGCGGCAGGCGATCTGCCAGGACGCCGTGCGATTGGCCCAAGAAGCCGGATACATCAACGCCGGAACGATGGAATTCCTCGTGGATCGGCACGGGAACTACTATTTCATTGAAGCCAACACCCGAATCCAGGTTGAGCATCCTATCACCGAAATGATTACCGGCGTGGATCTGGTCAAGTGGCAGATTCGCATTGCCAGCGGTGAGCGGCTTCCTTGGCGTCAAGAGCAGATTCATCCTCAAGGGGCTTCTATTGAATGTCGCATCAATGCCGAAAATCCCCAGCGCAACTTCCAGCCTTCACCGGGCAAGATTGAGGAGTTCATCGTGCCGGGGGGGCTGGGCGTGCGGTTTGACTCGCATGCCCATGCCGGCTATGTGGTGCCTCCGTTTTATGACTCCATGATCGGAAAGCTCATCGTGCATCAGCCCTCCCGGGAGGAGGCCCTGGCATGTATGCGACGCGCGCTGGACGAGCTTCACATCACCGGGGTGCCGACCACGGTGGAGCTTTATCGCCAGGTGTTTCGGGACGGAGAGTTTTTGCACGGTAAAATAGACACTTCCTACTTGGATCGCTTCCTCCAGCAGCGCCAAGCTCCGGCAGCAGTGGGCTAGGCCTCTTGGAGAAAGGCATCCGCAGAGCGTCCCACCGGACCAGGGGATTTTTTCGTAATCTAACCGCAATTTTCCAGAAATCCTTTCGCCCCTGGTGGCCAGCAAATACAATGAGAAGGTTAGCAATCCGCTTTTGTATTTCTTCTGGTGAGGTTTTCGTCATGAAAAAGTCGGAATTGAAGGCGTTCAAGGAGAAGCTGTTGGCCCTCCGGGCGCGGCTGTTGGGCGATGTGCACTATCTGGCCGAATCGGCCATGAACCGCCACGGTGAGGCCCCCGGCGGCACCACCATGCCCATCCACATGGCCGATCTGGGCACGGAAAACTACGAGCAGGAGTTCGCCTTCTCGCTCTTGGAGACCGAAGAAGCCACTTTGGAAGCCATTGAGCGGGCGTTGGAAAAAATTGAAGAAGGCACCTATGGGGTGTGTGATGAGTGTGGGGCCAAAATCCCCAAAGGACGGCTCAAAGTGCTCCCCTTTGCCAGCTTGTGCGTCAAGTGTGCCGAGTAGTGCCGGGGACTGCAGGGGGAAAGGGTTTCCCGGGGCCGAAAGCGGCTTTTCTCTTGCGCACTGGGGGTGTATCTTTGGAAAACTCTCCAAGGCGGACCTTCCCCCTTTGTGCCTGCCCCCAAGGAGCGACATTCAACCATGGCTACCAAAAACCGCGGCAAAGTGCTGGAAAAACTGCACCGCGTGCTGCGAAAACACTACAAGCCCCAGGTGCCCAATCACTCCTCCGTGTTGGATTGTCTGGTGTTTGCCTGTTGCCTGGAAGATGCTTCCTATGCCGATGCCCAAAAGGCCATCGAGAACATCCACCAGGAGTACTTCGACTACAATGAGCTTCGGGTAGCCACGGTTCGGGAACTTTCTCAGGGTGTGCTGGCCCATCTGCCCGACCCCACCGGGTGCGCAGAACGGATCCATCGGGCGCTGCAGGAGCTGTTTGAAACCCGATATAGCTTTGACCTGGAGTGGCTCAAGAAGGAAAAGCTAGGCCGGGTAAGCAAGTTCTTGGAAGAGAAGCTTCAGTGCTCGCCGTTTGTCACCGCCTATGTGGTTCAAAACGCTGTGGGAGGCCACGCCATTCCGGTGGATCGGGCAGCTTGGGGAGTGTTTCAGACCTTAGGGTTAGTCAGCGACAAGGACGAAGAGCGTCTTCGGGTGCCGGGGCTGGAGCGGGCTATTTCCAAAAGCAAAGGCCCAGAGTTCTCCTCCCTGTTGCATCAGTTCGCCGTAGCTTGGGCGGCCAAGCCCAACTCCAATCAGCTTCGGGCCATTTTGGAAGAAGTGGAACCGACCCTGAAAGCTCCTGCCAAAGCTGCCGCCAAAAAGACCACCAAGGCCAAAACAACCAAAACGACCAAGACCGCCAAGCGCAAAGCGGCCAAAACCAAGACGACCAAGACCAAAAAGAAAAAACGCACCACCCCCCGAAAGCCTCGCTAACCCTCCTTGGCTTTTGCACTTGGCCAGCTTCCAACGGGCCCCAAAGGGCGTCTCCCCGCCCCCGTGCCCCGGAGGAGCCCAAGTTGACGCAACTTCTGGCAAGGCTTAGGATTCAATAAGAGCACTTCTCTGGGAGTTGCGGTTCATGTCGTGGAATGGCCAGGTTCGGCGGGTGGGGTTGCCTCGCTCGCTGGAGGACTATTCGGGCCGAATCACCTGGCGCCACTGGGCTTTGTCGGTGGTGTTTCATGCGGCGCTGGTGGTCGTGTTGGGCTTGGCGTGGCCCTTGGTGCCCAAGGGGCAACCTGGCTCCCAAGAGCTGGTCTTTCCCGGCCAGGTGGCTTTGAAACACCTGGACGATCAAGGGGAAGTGTTTTACCAGACAGAGTCCCAAGACTCCGCTCAAACCAACACCGCTTCCCAGGAGTCGGTCCTGGATCAGCTTCTCAATGACCAGGTTGTTCCAGAGCCGAAGTCTGGGTTGCCCAACTTGGACATTTTGGGGCCTGGGGACAGTTCCCCTTCGGCTGGCGGGGGAGCGGAGGCCCTCTTGGGAGGAGAGACGCCAGGGCGCTCCTTGCCCGGCACACAGCGATCCAAAACCACTTTCTTCGGTGTGGAAGGCGAAGGAACCAGCTTTGTGTATGTTCTGGACCGTTCGGCCAGCATGGGCAGTGCTGGAGGAGTTCCACTTCGGGCAGCCAAAGCCCAGCTCAAAGCCAGCTTAGGTGCACTGAAGCCCACCAACTTGTTCTACATCATCTTCTACAACGACCGTCCCCGGATGTTTCGCCCCCCGGGAACAAAACATGCCTTGGTGTTTGCCAACGCCCGAAACAAACTCCTGGCCATGCAGTTTATCGATTCCATTACGGCCCAAGGGGCAACCCAGCATCGGGAAGCACTGCTGAAAGCCTTGAGTTTTCAGCCGGATGTGATTTTCTTTCTCACCGACGGAGATGACCCGCCGCTTCGGGAGCCGGATCTGGCCGAGATTCGGCGTCGGGCAGCCGGAGGAACCACCATCCATGTGATCCAGTTTGGCCAAGGTCCCTTGCTCAAGCGGGAGTCGTTCTTGACTCAATTGGCCCGGGAAAATCGCGGCACCTTTCACTATGTGGACATCTATGAACTGATCCGCCAGCAAGGGGCTTCGGCAACTGCTGGGCCTTTGGAAAAGGAAGCAGCACCGTGAAAAAGGCACGGGTTGTACACGCATCCCCCCTGCTGGGGCTGCCAGCCAAGAGTCTTGCTGTGCTTGGAGCCTGGGCGGTGATGGGCTGGGCGGCGGGGGGAGTGGCTCAGGATCGGGTGTATCTGAAGCCCCAGTTCTCCTGGCAGTCTCCGCCGGTACGCGAAGGGAAAGTGGTGGACTTTTCGGGAGCCGGGTTGGTCC
>JAJRRR010000238.1 GCA_024279285.1 Planctomycetota bacterium | reverse complement strand
TCGCACACTCGCAGGGCACTTCGGCGGTCCAGGTCTTCGGCCAGCGATCGGGTGAACATGGGCGGCATGTGCTGCACCAACAGCACCGGCACGCGCAGATTAGGAGGAAGGTTGGGGATCACATGGGTCAGCGCTTCTGGCCCTCCGGTGGAGACGCCAATGGCGACCGCTTCGGGGCAAAGTTTCACCACCGGCGAGCGGGGCTTGGACACTACCGGCCGGGCAGGGGTGATGCAGTGGCCGTTGGTGGAACCACCCGTGCCGACAATGCGCAAGCCCCGAGAAAGGGCAAAGGCGTCCACCTTGGGCAGCAAAGTGCGACGCAGCTCCTGTTGGCTTTGTTGCAGGTTGCTGGTCTGGGGCTTGGGCACGAAGTCAAAGGCTCCCAGGTGCAGAGCCTCAATCGTCACTTTGGCCCCTCGCTGAGTAAACGCACTGAGCATGATGGCTCCGGGAGCCGAGGCGCGGCCCTGAAGCGTGCGAAGCACTTCCAAGCCATCCACCAACGGCATTTCAAAGTCCAGGGTGAGCAGGTCGGGACGCAACACTTCAATCATGTCCAGAGCAATCTTGCCGTTGGCAGCAGTGCCCACCACGCGCACGCCAGGGTGAGCCTCCAACAGCTCCCGCACCACCTTGCGAAACACCACCGAATCGTCAACGACGAGCACCTTTAGTTGCATGGGAACTTTGCTCTCCTGGGGAAAAGCGCGACCGTGGACTCATGTCCCTTTTCTGACAGGGCAACCCGGGGCCCAGGCACGAGTGTGCCTTGGGCTCTCAACCCTAGCACGCACGGGAACTTTCAGACGCCAAATTCGCACGCAAACTCGCTTTTTAACCAGCGAAACCCAAGACGGTTAACGATTGGTGGGGTGATGAGAAGCAGTTCCAGGGGTGTTGACCCCGGGTGTCCAACCTGCGGAAGCAGCGTGCATCGTGGCCCTCGTCCCTCCCGAGGAGAGGCGATCCAGCCACCATCGAGCGGCTGCCATTTGGGGATTGTGTTGCAGAGCCTGAATAAAGAACTGCCGGGCCAATTGAGGACGCTGGGCTTGAGCCAACAAGTAGCCCAAGTTGTAGGCTGCTACTTCTGGGGGGTGGACGGCCTGAAGATGCTGTTGGGCCTCCCGGATTTGACCCAAGTGCACCAGCACCGTGGCTAGATTGTTCCGGTAGCGCACCTCTTGGGGCTTAAGACGCACCGCGTGCCGCAAGGCTTGAGCGGCTTGGGCGAGCTTTCCGGCTCGGGCCAGACACACACCCAGGTCGTTGTGGAGCGATGCCTGTTGGGGCTTGAGTTGCACCGCTTGGCGATAGTGCTTCAAGGCCAAGTCAAACTTTCCTTGGCGGTCATAGAGTCGGGCCAGGGCTGTGTGAGCTGGCAAGTACTGGGGATCCAGGCGCAGAGCCTCTTGAAAGTGGCGAAGTGCCTTCTCGGGATGGCCGGCGCGCAGATGCAACTGTCCCAAGGCACAGAGCAATTCGGGATTTTTTGCTGTCTTACGATCCAGACGAAGAGGATCCGCTTGCTGCGCTTTGGGCTTGGAGCCCACAACCAGTTGATTCCACCACCTTTTGGCTTTTTCCCAGGTGGAAGGCTCAGGGGGGGCCAGAGGAGATCGGGCCGCCGGCGAGCCGATCCCAGGCCCCGAGGACGGTTTCTTGGAAACCCAACTCCCCGTACACCCTCCGACCAACACTAACAGCACTAGTGCTTTGCAGGTTGGCCACACCAGTGCTTGGTTCACTGTCGTGCCTCCGTGCGTGGGCTTTGATCCTATTGGTCTTCCAAAGAAGTCGTTTCTTGGGGGAGCACTGGGGCAGGTTG
>JAJRRR010000237.1 GCA_024279285.1 Planctomycetota bacterium | reverse complement strand
CACGGCGGGTTGCTCCATGTTCGGGGAAATGCAGGACACTTGGCCGGAGCCGCCTACCGAGGAAGCCCTCGCGGCATGACCGGAGGGGTGCTGCTCATAGAAGGCCGAGCGGGGAACGAAGTCGGGCTGGCTATGCGTCGGGGCACAATTGTGGTGGGCCAAGGGGTGGGTGACTTTGTCGGAGTGAACATGATCGCCGGAAGCATTTTCGTATTGGGGTCCTGTGGGCTACGGCCCGGGGCAGGAATGCGTCGGGGGACTATCGGACTGTTGGGCCCTGAGCCTCCGCCCCTGCTCCCCTCCTTCGTGCCCGGTCGGATCTTCCAGCCTGTGTTTTTGCGGGTGATGATGCTTCAGTGGTGCCGCTGGGGATTTCCTTTTGACGAAGCCCTCTTTGATGCTCCCGTGAGAATCTTTCACGGCGATTTTGTAGCCCTGGGCCGAGGGGAAATCCTCCTGCCCCAGCGAAATTAAATCGGGCAACTAGTGGTACGCGGGAATAGGCGCTGATTTCTGCTTTGGCGCTGGGTGCGAGTGGAGGCCGGTTTGCTCGTTCTCCCTCATCCCCCGCAGCCCCTCCCTCCACTACCTCCTACAGCTAAAGCTGAAGACTTGCTTTCACTCTCCCATCCCCCCTCTGCCAACGCCTCCCGCCGTGAAGCTGGCGATCTGCCCTTGCTTCTTTTCACAGAAAAGTTCCCGAGCCCAATGGGGTGACTTGCTTGGGAGTTGTTACCATTTCAGGCCAAAGACTTCTCCGGAGGGCGGGCGGTCCAGGCCTCCTTTGAGCGGCTGAGTGCGTTTGGGTTTTTTCTTTTGGACTTGTTCGGCCAGGCGTTGTTCTTCTTCCTGTTGGCGTTGGGCTTCGGCTTGAGCTCGGGCTTGTTCTTCGGCGCGGCGTTCAATGGGTTTTCGGGTCAGGCTGATGCGTCGGGCCTGAGGATCGCAAGAGAGCACTTCCACTTCAATTTCTTGGCCTTCTTGCAAGTGGTCCGTGACGCGCCACACTCGGCGATGGGAGATTTCAGAAATGTGCAACAGTCCCTCCACCCCCGGCTCCAGTTCCACAAACGCTCCATAGTCCACAATCCGAGTCACGCGTCCTCGGACCACCGATTGGGGCGGGTAGCGCGTGGCCACTTCGTCCCAAGGGTTGGGCATCAAGTCGCGCATCGAAACCGTCACTTTGCCCGAAGCCGTGTCCACTTCTTCCACGCGCACTTGGACTTGATCGCCCACGGAGACCAGTTGTCGGGGATGGCTGATACGGGCCCAACTCATCCGGCTGATCGGCACCAAGGCGTCCACGCCGCCCAGGTCTACGAACGCGCCGAAGTTTTCAATACGGACCACCTTGCCAGTGCGGACCTGGCCTGGAGCCAGTTCGGCCAGCAGGCGATTTCGGGCTTCCAAACGCTGCCGCTCCAGCACCGCCCGATGGCTGAGCACTAGATTGCGACGCTGCGGGTTCACCTCCATCACTTGGCACAACAAGTGCTGACCCACATAAGGGCTCAGGTCCTCCACGCGCCGCAGGTCCACCTGGCTGATAGGAATAAAGCCCCGAATGGCTCCCACTTTGCACTCCAGACCGCCTTTGTTCTGTCCGGTGACGGTCACTTCCACCACCGTGCCGGGCTGAAGATCGGACCAGTTTTCTACCTCCGCTCCGGCAGAAGGAAGCCGGAGGGTGTAAAGCCCTTCTTCTTGGTCAAATCCGGTGACGATGACTTCAATTTCCTGTCCCACTTCGGGAAGCTTTTCGCCGAATTGCTTTCGGGGCACCGCGCCTTGATAGCGCCGGCCCAAGTCCACAAACACATCTTCCTCCGAAATGATCACCACGCGCCCTCGCTGCCGGCCCTTGAAGTCCTGCTGGGCCAACTCGCCTCCGGCGGTTTGGACCAATTGGGGATTGAGCGATCCTCCGGCCAGGGCTTCTTCAATTTCGCGTTCCAGATCTTCTGGCAACTCGGGAGCTTCTTTAGGAAGCGGGACTTGAGCCGCCGGGCCCGTTGGAGCTTCCGGCAACTCCATCTGCACCTGACGCGGCCCACTGGGTACCGAAGGAGCCACCGGTGGAGCAGGCGGAGGCGAGGAAGGCTTGGCCGCCTGAGGGCTTTCCAAGGGTTGGGTGGTTTGGGCCGGACGCGCTTTGGGCGGAAGCGGCTCCTCGGATTTTTTCGTCGGAGGCAAGGGACGATGCACCGGGCGAGGTCGGGCCAGGCCGGCTTTCAAGTCCGCTGCTTGATAACCCACCCGAATCCGACGCCGAAGCTTGCCCGGCTCGGCCTCCGTGGGCCGTGCCGATGTCTCCGCTTGCGACGCCTCTTGCTGGGCAGAACCAAGTGGTGAACCGCCCACCGAACCCGATTCCGCAGCACCCGAAGAACTCTCCTCCGGCTGCTGCGAAGGGGTAGGCTCGGAGCTTGCCGCACCCTGAGGCTCCCCAAAACTGGACTGTTCTGCTGAGGAAGGACTGGGGGAAGCAGATTGCGGTTCGGGAGTGGGGGATTGCTGGGCAGGATCGGGTTGCTGAGATTGGCTCATGGATGCACCTTTTCGTCGCACCGGGGCAACAGCTCGTGCATTCCTCCAATGGGCAAGCCGGTGAAGTTCTCTGGCGCTAGGGGTCAATCTTACCATCCCTGTGGCGGTCCGGGTAGTCGCACTTCCCAAGAGGGTCTTAAGCCCCACCGGACAGAGTTTTTTGAAAACCTCCGGCCAGGGGCTAAACTGGTTTTCGTGCGTGTTTGCGCTGAACTACCCATCGCAAGGAGGGAGCCGTGAACCACCCCTCGCGCCGAAGGTTTCTGAAAACCGCTGCCGGAGCGGCAGCCGTGACCTTAGGTCAGCAAGCATTGGCCCAGCCCAAGCCGCCCAAACACATCCCGGGGCTGGCCGAAGTGCCTCCGGATCCGGCTGTGGCCCGAAAAAAGTGGACTCCCGTCTCCGATCGCAAAGTGCGCGTGGGCATTGTCGGCTACGGAGTGTGCAAGTGGGGAGCGGCGTTCGGGTTCCAGGACCATCCCAATGTGGAAGTGGTGGCGGTGAGCGACTTGTTTCCCGATCGCTGCGCCGCGTTGGCCCGAGCCTGCCGTTGCAGCAAAACCTATCCTTCCCTGGAAGAGTTAGTCAAAGACGACACGATTGAAGCGGTGTTTGTGGCCACCGACGCTCCCAGCCATGCTCGACATGCCATCGAAGTGCTCAATCACGGCAAGCATGTGGCCGTGGCCGTCCCGGCTGTCTGGGGCAATCTGGAAGACGCGGAACGGTTGCTGGAGACGGTGAAGCGGACCGGGCTGAAGTACATGATGTTTGAAACATCGGTGTATCGGGCCGACTGTTTTGCCATGCGGCAGATTTATCAGGCCGGGGGGTTTGGTCCCATCGTCTATGCCGAAGGGGAATACTACCACTACATCACCGGCGACTTTCCTTCTTATAAAGGCTGGCGCACGGGCAGCCCTCCGTTGTGGTATCCAACCCATTCCACGGCCTACTATGTGGCCGTCACCGGGGGTTACTTTACGGCCGTGTCGTGCGTGGGCCATCAGCCTCCTTTCCCGCTTTATCGCAACGCCAACAACCCCTACAAAAATCCCTTCAACGACGAAGTGGCCTTGATGGAAACCGACCAAGGCGGATGTGCCCGCATTTCGATGGTACGAAGCGTGCAGGGGTATCATGCCGAGACGGGTCGGGTTTATGGGCGCAAGGGATCGTATTACAACGGGCGTTATCACGGCACGCTGAAGAAGCTGCCCGAGGTGACCCGACCCCCTCTCCCCCCTGGCGTGCGACCCGGTGGGCACGGTGGCTCTCACGGGCATTTGACCGAGGAGTTCATTCGGGCCATCCTAGAGGATCGCCAACCGCTGATTGATGTGGTCATGGCTTTGCACATGACCGTCTGCGGCATCGTGGCCCATCAGTCCGCCCTGCGCGATGGGGAACGATTGCCCATTCCCCACTACAGTTTGTAGTTTCCACTGAGGGGCAGTGCTTGCTGGGGGCTAAGAAAGCGTGTGTTTTTCCTGGCATTTTGGAGAAGGATCACCATGGACCGACGCAAGTTTTTGACCGTCTCGGGCACGGCCGTAGCGGCCACCTGGGCTGCGCAAGCAACGGCTGCCTCTTCCCAGCGACGCATTCGCATCGGGGTGGTCGGAGGCCGGTTCGGAGCTGCCTTCTACTGGCACGAACATCCCAACTGCACCGTCGCTGCGGTGACCGACTTGCGTCCCGAACGACGCCAACGACTGCGCCGCGTGTACCGGTGCGACAATGTGTTTGACTCCATGGAAATCATGCTTCGGGAATATCGGCGCGGCTTGGACGCTGTGGCCATCTTTACCGAAGCCCCCAACCATGTCCGGCACACTCTGATGGCCTTGCAGGCCGGGCTGCATGTCCTCTGCGCCGTGCCGGCTGCCATGACCTTGGAAGAATGTCAGCAGTTGATTGAAGCCGTGGAGAAAACCGGACTGACTTACATGATGGCCGAAACCAGCTACTGGCAGCAGCATACCATCTCGGCCCGAAAGTTCTACCGCGAAGGAGCCTTTGGGGAGCTTTATGCAGCCTATTCCATGTATCGCCACCCAGGGCTGGAGGCGTTGTGGTTTGAGGGTGGCAAGCCCACCTGGCGACACGGCTTTCCGCCGATGCACTATCCGACCCACTGCACCGCCCACCTAATCGGAGTGACCGGCGAGCGGCTGGTGGAGGTAAGCTGCCACGGTTGGGGCGACGACTCCGAGGCCATTCGTGGCAATCCCTACAACAACCCCTTCTGGAACGAAACGGCCCAGTTCAAGACGGATCGGGGCCATTCGTTCCATGTGGAGGTGTGGTGGGCGGGAGCTCATCGCGGTTGCGAACGCGCCGAATGGTACGGCACCAAAATGAGCTTTTTGTGTGCTACGCCGTATGGGACTCCGCCGCTGGTGATTCGGGCCGGCAAGCAGCGGGAGCTGGACGACGGCGGATTTGTTCGCTCCGCTCCCCAGGTCCAGCACTATCGTCAGCCTCAGTGGTGGAAGACCGAGATGCTTCCACCGCCCCTGCGACACGACAGCGGACACCACGGCTCGCACACTTTCATCACTCACGAGTTTATTGACGCCTTGGTCCACCAGCGGCGACCGGTCGTGGATGTGTACGAGGCGGTGGCCTACACCGCTCCGGGAATCGTGGCCCACCAGTCCGCCCTGCGCGACGGGGAATTGCTGAAGATTCCCGACTTTGGCCGGGCCAAAGAGTAAACTCTCGTCGGCAAGGAATCTGGAAAACTGCTAGGGCTCAAGCAGTATGCGCGGATTGGAGCACTTTGAGCTGACCGTTTGGGACTACGGGGCGT
>JAJRRR010000236.1 GCA_024279285.1 Planctomycetota bacterium | reverse complement strand
GTCCGTCCTCGTCAGCGTCAGCCACTGCCTTGTCCACTTCCCAGTGCGGGTCCAGGGTAAAGGTCTGCACCAGCCGTTGCTCGTAGGTGCTTTTGCTGACCTTGATTCCCTGGTTGGGCTTGCGGAAATCCACGGTCGGCAGTGCCTTGCGCACTTTCGTCTTGTAAGTGGTTCCCTGGATGGTTCGAGCTGGGAGCTGCTCGAACTCAGGCACAGCCTTGACCGCCTCTTCGATCAGTCCGACCACACCGTCGGTTCCGTTGCGGGCTGCAATGTCAAGAATGGTCAATCGGTCACTCATGGCTTACTTCTCCTACCACTCGGGGGCGGATGGACTTCAAATACCGGATCACTCGCTCTACGCCACGAGGTTCCGCTTCGGCAACCACAGCCTGCGAAACCGGATCTTCTCCCAGGAAACTAGCAGGATCGTTTCCAGTAGCCTCCGCTTGCCGCAGCAGCAGCTCATAGTGTCGTTCGCGGGCCTGCTCAAACGAGAGCCCTTCGCGGAACCACTGCATGCCATGGACAGGCCCGAACTGGTCAATGAAGCGACCTAGTAGCTTGCGTGCTGCTTGCTCGCCTTCCTGTCGGGCCCTCTGCAACTCTTCTTCCCGCTGATTTTCGGTAAGGAGCTGCAGTCCCTCCTGGGAGAGAAAGCGTGCGACAAACTCCCGCACACGTTGCGGGTGAACGTCCAAGCGAGTGATTTCAGGGCATTGCTCCGAGATACCAAGGGCATAGCTGGCCAGTGAATAAAGCTCGGTGGCCAGTTTGCTTTGCCGATGGAAGAGACCATTCGGGTTGGCCGCTGGTTCATCCACCAAGTCCGCTGCGGCCAGTTCCTTCAATCGCACATGAGGATAGTTTTCCCGATTGTCCGGGTCGGGTGAGAGGAATTGCCCGTCAACAGTATGATTAGCTCGGAAATTTTCTTCCGCTGCTGGATCGTTCCAGAAGACGATGGAAAAACCAAAGGCCCGCGGGTCCTCCGCCGCAAGTCCCAAAATGTACTCGACCAGGTTGCCGTCGGGGCTTTTGGTTCCCGACTCGGCAAAGTGCAGCTCGGCCAATACTTGGTCCCCTTCCACCCGGGCGTTGACCACCCGGCCTAGATACGTGCCCAGCCCGTCCCCGGAAAGCGACGGGTGGGTAAATCGGGCCTTCACTCCCTTCTCTTCGGCGTTGATCGCATCGGCCACCTGCTGTAAGAAGTCCCGGTCGATCCAGAAACCATGTCCGAGAGCTTCTCCACGGGTGATGATCGAAACGTCTTGCAGGTAGCCAAGCCCGAAGATGCCACCTTCCGGAACATGCTTCAGAAGGATCCGAGGTTGGAATAATCGCTGACGCTTCGACTTCTCCTTCAGGTTCGGTCTTGGTTCCTTCATCAGTTCTCACTCCCTACTGGAACCGGTCTCAAGTTGGGGGTGGTCATCAAATCGTTCTCCCGCAGCGCGTCCTCTTCGGCCTTTAGCTGCGGGAGCACCACTTCCTCCCATTCGTCGCCGTAGCGTTCGCGGCGAATCTCCTTGCGAGTTCGCAACCCAGCTTGAATGGCAAGAATATCCGCGTTGATTTCTTTTAGAGGGTCGATCCAGGGGATGCCATCTGGCACCCATGTGAACTTGGCTTGTTCAAAGTCAATGTCTAACTCACCGTTGTAAACGGCCAACCCCAGTCGCCATCTCAACAATGGCTCAAGACACTGTTGGATCAGTTCACGCTGTTTGCGACGAGCTGATTTGGTGTAAAGCACAAGCGCTTGCCGGGCTCCTGAAAAGTTGGTGTATGACTCATCAAAGAAGCTGTATGGAATATCAAGCGCCTTTAGAGCTATGGACAAAAGCAGTTTTCCGAAATCCAGCATTTCTGCTGGCGGGGTTTTAGACTCCACGACATCCAAATCCTCATCCGGACGAAGGTTCATCACCACCGTGCCGGATGGAAGTGAAGAGAAAAACGGAGGCTCAACTGACTCTGAATCAACTGGCATGCCAGACTCTTCGTCGTCAGTCTTTAGTGCAATCCCGAAGAATTGAAGCACCTTGGCCTTGACCACGGCGAAGTCGAAAAGCTCGTAGAGATCACGGTAAGTGTTCATCGCCGCGGCCAGAGGGCTGATCCCCCGCACTTGGTCGTAGCGGTCAAAGTATCCGACATGGATGATATTGCGGGCTGACACGACACGCTCCAAAACCAGGCGGCCCCAACGGTCACGCCGGTGGATGGCATAGGCCAGTGGTCTTCCGGTGCGTTCGTCAACTCGCACTCCTTGAATCCAACGGGTTCCCGGCAAATCTCGCACCTGACCGCTGGTCGGACTTACCACGCGATCTGCCTCAATCAGTTGCACATGGCCGTTGCGAAGTTTCAGCAGGAACACATCCCCGTCCACCACTCGACGAAGTTCAATCAGCCGAATGAGACTCCATAGATCAAAACGACCTGAATAGTCCAGGTTCTGGGGCTTACTCCATTCGCGGACGAATTCTTCCATCCGCCTATTCGCTTCTTGATTTGCAGAGATGCCTTGGAAGCGGTAACTGGCCACAAAGTCAAGATGCTTGCTGATTGCCCACCGTGCAGCAGCAAAGTTGCGATGCAAGTCACGCCCTTGAACGATCAGCTTCCGCCGGTCCGCTTCTTTGAGCACTTCATGCTCTGCGCGTGGCGGAAGATTGACCAAGCGCCGACGCGGCGTATCTCGTACCGCGTCGTAGCCTAGGAGAATGCGAGCGGCTCGGGAAAGTCGCTGCAAAATCCCCACTACCAAGCCTTCCTCAAGTCAAGGGCAATCAACCGCGGACGCTTCCGTTGATCTATCTGGCGTTGCAGCTCTTCAACTCGCTTTCGTATGTAGGCCAGATCGTAATCCACCCGCGTGCCGTCAGCAGAGACACTTTTGGCCCCTGCGGCCAGAATCTCCTTCAATCGATCCAGTTCTTCTCGGATGTTGCTCGTCATACTTGCAGTTTGGGGCAAACAGACATAACCAATGAAGAGGACAATGTTCGCATCGCGAACGCAAATCAAAAATTATTCTCGCCGGAAGCTACGAATCCGGTATCTACGGCCACAACTTTTGCATGTGGTGTATGCCAATGTGACCTTATTGAACTCCTGGCCGTCTATAGTCACCCGGCAAGTCTGAGTGTGCATCCCAACAAGCTGGGTTCTTTTTGTAGAACCGCAGTTAGGGCACACCGGAGGTTTGACCACAGTGGTGGGGATTTCTTCTTTTTGGGGCTTCTTTTTGGCCATCTTGCTACTCCTTCACAAGAATGCGAGGGCGACGTCGACGAGGCTTTTGCTCTTGTTCTGTCTTGAAAGGATGAACGATTGAGGCAGCTACGGCTGCCATTACCAGGCAATCCCAGAAGTGGTTGTCTGGATGTTCTGGTCTCAGGTTCCACTCCACAACCTGGCGACCGTCTGCCTCTACCAGAGTCGCATACTCGGCAGTGGTATGGTCGGCGAGCAATCTGTGCTCCAAAGCGTTTGCCTTGTAAAGCAGCAGCGCACCACGATCATTCACCGGCACTTGAAGCCGATCGGCGATCCATGTTTTCCAATAGTTGGCATCAAAGAGCACATAACGGGTTTTGCGTTGATGATTGGTAGTGATAATCCACTCCTGGCCTGACCGTTCGCCTCGTTTTCGCTTGTACTCTGATATGGGCTTTCGACTTGCCCCTACAAAACGTCCATAACAGGGCATTACCCTTCCTGCCCACGGCTGTTGACGAGAGCATGCATGGACATACTCTGTTGCCGCTCCCCACCCAGCATCAACTAAAGTCAGAGAGATGGAATGCTGAGCTCCATGTTCATCCTGCCATGCTCTTGAGATCACATCTGCCCCAAATTCCTTCAAAGCGGAAAGTACACCATCACCAAGAGAAGTCACCTTGTAATGTTGAGCTAGAGTTTTCCTGATGTCTCGTAATACAAAATAATTCCGGCGAAGACGAGGAGTGGTTCCGTAATCAATCACCACTCCACCGCCTTTCTCATTCCAGGCCACCACCACCCAATAAAGCAGCCGCTCCTGCACATCTACTCCACAAGTTAACGCGACAGAGTCAGGAACAACTCCGCGTTCTGTTTCGCCCATTCGAGAAGCTATCTCTGATGCGGACCATCGGTAGCGTGCCCGGATGTCATCAACCTTCGGCTCGTTTTGATATTCAGCCCAGAACGCCTGTTGGTCGCGGAAATAGAGATTCATTGCATGTTGAATAGCAGAAACTTCATCCTTGGTTTTTCTGTGCTTCCATGAGACAACCGCCCCCTTGTCAAGCTCCTTGCGATGTTTGCGATAGAACGCATTGGCTAGGCGAAGGTCTCCGTATTTGGAAAGGGATAAAATCCGTTGCTCGTTGTACTCATCCCAAATTTCCATGTTATCCGGGAAAGAGATCAGCATTTTGGTCCTTACGCCTTGCCATTCGGGATAGACCTTCGGATCAGTCAGTCGGTCGGCCAGATCGCCGGGACAAATGATGGTGCAAGGGCAAATGGCGGCCAGCCTTTTATCGGGGCCTGAAAGTCCCAGAATGGCACCAACAATCAATCGCTCTCGGGCATATGTTTGAGCTGGTGATTTTGCGGATTCATCAGTTTGCGGATCGTCAAGCAACACTAAGTCCGGACGGATGACTGTACCATCGGGGCAAGTGTGTCTTGTCCCTCGGAGGCAAGCCTCGATTCCTGAAGACTGAATCACTGAACCTGCGGCCTTGGAACCTGGAATCCAAGGTGCCACAACATGCCGTTTTCCCCACCCGATGTAGGTTCTTTTGCCTTGAAAGAGCTGACCCCGACAACGGCTTGATATTCCTTCCAACTTGCGGAACGGGTAAACCACCTCTGGGAAGTCCCCCAGGAGCAAGTCGTTGCCTTCGAGTTCGTTTTTGATGGACTCTAACAGTTCGGCAGCCAGCCGATCATTGGCCGCTACAAGCAACACAAATCGGCAGCGCCCGCTCAACCAAGCCCAAAGCGCGCCGGCCAAACAGAGGCTGGTCTTCCCGCTGCCCCGGGGCATGGCCAAGGCAAAAAGCCCACCGTTTGAAACCGCTTGCTCAATCTTCTGGATCACCAGCAAGTGCTCTTCGGACCAAGGCAAGTTGAAAGTGTTAGCCAAGTATTGCTTGCAAAACACCTTCAGGCTCTTTTCGGCACGCTTCCTGCGGCTCGGGTTGACAACCTCAGGAAGTGGCGCGATGTCCCGGCCGGACCGTGATGCAGCTTGTTGTCGCACCCGCGCCCTTTCTCGGTGAGCTGCATACGATCCGGTGGTTTGAATGTTAAATGCCGCATTTTTCTTTTTAGAAATCAGTTTTTTGCTTGTTTTGGCCCTGCTTTTTGACCTTTTTTTGGTCATGCGTCATTTGCGAAAGAAAGTTTGTGCAAAATTTGCGTTTTCGCCGCGGGGATCGAGCGTCCGCCTAACTAGGAAGGACCCGCTTGCTTTTTCCACCATATCCAACCGAACAATCTCACAGCCCAGAAAAACAAAATGCGCCTCCACCAAGGCACTTCATATTGACGCATAAGCTCCCGAAAAAGTGCGTCAGCAAAGAAGCGGCTAAAGGGAACCTGCTCCCTGTAGCAATAGTCGTGCACAATGGAAGCTTCCAACCACGGCCCATCAGGTGGGAACAACGGCCACAACAGCCGCGGGATGGAAGCAAAGTCAGTCTCGAAACCGGCGGGGACTTCCACTTTTATTTTTATCCCGTTTGATAATTTAACCCTTAACGGTTTAGACAGTAAATATGTTCTCCTTCCACTTTTAATAGAAGCGCTTATTAGTTCTACACCTCTTGGCAATTTCATCGTTCCAACCGCTTCAAAACTTCGTCCAGCCTTTTCTCAATTCTTTCAAGACGACGATCTAGATTGCGAACTTCAACTTGCACTTGGGCAGCCTTTTCTCTGAGTGAAATTTGAATTGCTGAAACGTAGCTCAGCCATCCGACAACCCCTGCACCTAATCCCAGGATCACTGCAGCAATCAAAACCCATGCCCAACGCGGTAGATAAACGCCGTTAGGGATGTAGGTGGCTTGATGCAAGCTCATTTCTCGTCCCTTTTCCGTAGTTTTTCAAACAACTCCTCAATTCCTGAAATCGCACGTTTCTTCAAAGCCCCCGCCAGGAAGAAACTGATCAGGACCGCCGCAAAGGACGGCACTCCAACGTAGGTAAGGGCAGCAGCAATATCGCTGCTGCTAGTTTTTTCAAGCTTGTCTGTTAATCGTGATTCCAGCGCTTGCAGTTTCGTGTCTATTGTTTCCGCCAGTGCCCCTTTTGGTGAAAGTCCCTGTTCCCGGGCAGCAACATAGTCCCGCACCAAGCCCATAATTTGCTGCAGCGTGATTACCTGTCCGGCAAGTTCTGCCAGCTTGGCTTTCATCGTTGCATTTTCTTCCTTGGCCGCCTTCTTGGCTTCCTCCCGGGCTTGCTGGACCGAAGAAGCCAGCTCCTGGCGAAGCTTGCCTAGCTGTGCTGCCAGCTCTTGCACCTTGGGGTCTTCCGACTGCAAGAGTTTCTGTTCAATCTGCGGCCAGACCTGATTGAGCTTCTTGAACAGGTCCTCAATCACAGCCACGCGGCTTTCAAGTTCTCTTATCCGCTTCTCTGTTTCGCTTGGGCCAGGAAGCGTGGGCCCTTCGCCACCACCCTCTCCTCCCGGCCCTGGGCGGTCCGGCAGATTCGGATCAGGTTCCGGCTTAGGAGGACGACGGGGATGCAACCAATCAAATGGACGGCGACCGCCGCCAAATCTGAAAGTTGGCCCTCAGTCGGGACATTCTTGCGCCTGCACTGAGTCCCCTGGCTGAGTGCTTGGTAAAGAAACTGGGGCAAGATCGCCTGCCTTTTCTTGCCAGTGAAGTGGTTCATAGTGTTTAGGAATCCTGGGGGCAGAAGAGGGGACTTCCATTCGGCTTTCCCACAGCCGTTGGATGACGAACCGCAAAATTTGAGCCTTGCCGTTTCTAGTAGAAGGGTCGTACCAGGTGAGCAACCCAATCACCTTGGTGCCCCACACATCACAGATCGCCGATCCGCTTCGGCCACTCATCATATCCCGGGAGCCAGCACGGCCTGGGAAGAAGCTGAAGTGCGGCCAGCGGACTTGGCGAACCGTGCCATGCCATAGACTTGGCCAATCGGCGGCTGGACAGCCGACGGTGACTATCTGCTGCCCCTGGGCTGGCACGGCAAGCGACAGCGGCACAAACGACAAGCGCCCGGGCCACACTTGACGCGGAATACGGACCACGGCAGCATCTGTGTATCCGTCCATGCGGCGCAGTGTCACGGTGCCGGTGGCCGGACGCAACTGCTTTCCGTCCTGGAAAGGAATCACTCGCGCTGAAGAACTTCGTCCAACGACATGGGCGTTGGTCAACACCCACACGAACCTGTCGTCCACCCAGAAGACGATCCCAGAACCGGCGGCTCCGGGTACTTCTACGCGAACCGTGGCCTCATAAACATCGCGCCAAGCAGCAAAAACTTGCGATGTTGCGATTACAAGTGACAGAAAAATTACGCGGGAAATCATGGCACCACCTCGTATTGATAAGGTTTAATTCCTGGCCGGTATGGTTGTCTCAAAAAGTTTTCTCGCTCAGGGTCGTTCTTTGTTGCGCTAAAAACGACGGAGCTAGCCCGGATCAAGTAACTTTTGCCGTTCTTGTCTTTCCATGAGATTTTCCAAGGACGGAGTGAAGAACCACTTACTAACTTCATGTGATGGCAATCGTTGAGAAACTTCCAATCAAGAAGATACCCGCCTCGTTTATCCCACCAAAAAAGCACCTGCGTAAATATCTTCCCGCCATCAGAAAAAACTGTGTTGATTTCAACTACAGACACTTGCACTGGCCCTGGGAAGGGTTCCAGGCTGCATAAAGCTAAACTAGCAATCAATGGGATGACCATTGTGCCACTCCCTCCCGAACCAGCTCATCCGCAGCAAGTGTTTCGTCGTCCAAGTAAAGATGACCTAGCACTCGTCCAAAACTGACCAGCTCCCGCAGTAGGTTGTATTGGCGCTTTTCAGGCAATGGGACCAAAAGTGAGCATTGTTGGTTGTTCAAAGTCATCCGTTGCAAGAGCTCTCGTGCCAACTTGGCCTTCATACGCTCGGCGGGTTCTCTGGAGTTAAGTTCCGGTGCGTCAATCCCCAAAAGCCGGACAATTAATGCGCCACCGAAAAGCTCTCCCTGGACCTCGACCGTATCGCCATCTAGCACGCGCAGGACTTGAACCCGCGTATGGATGCAGTAAGGCGGACGAGGAAGCGGTGGCCTTTGCATTGGACAAGCTCCAACAAAAAAGCCCGCCCTGGCCGAAATGCCAAGGCGGGCTCGGTTCTTCCGCTACCCGCTTATCTGGTCGCCTCGAACACCTCCTTTAAGGTGACGGGGCGACCGTCACGGAAGAGTAGAGAAACCTCTACTCTTCCCCACAGCTTTGATTCTGTAGCTTTTTTGACGAGTTCGTCAAGCCTTTTGTGTGCTTCCTTTACTCGGTCCAGTGTCCCCATTCCCTCTTGTGAACTCCGTTTCTTCACAGTTCCTCAACCTCCACCCGTGTCTCATATCGCTGCCCATAACGCTTCTCCACCTCCAACTTGCACACCTGGCTATCATCACGATAAACCACCCCGGAAAGTGCATCCTCTACGGCCCGGGCTAGTTTGAGTAGGTCCGGTTTTTTGGCCGGGTACTGCGGAGCTGATGGGCGCAACTGCATGGAGTTTCGTCCCTTGCCGAAATGTCCCTTTGGCCTCGGCAGCGTGAAAACGATCCGCAGCCTCACCGCTCCTGCGAACATTTCTGCTGAGGACATGACTGCACCGGCAGCCTGAGCTATTGCTCCGCGCCATTGGTTCAGTTCGCGCCGATTTCGGTCCACTGCACGAAACCGGCCTTTCCCAACAGGAAGCACAGTTTTGCTCCCTTGTGTGACCTGTTTTCCGAACACAATGAATGAGATTTTCATCTGCTTACTGGTCTTCTTTGATAGCATGCTCTATTTCCTTGACTGCCCATAAAAGTTGGGATTGCAACGAAGTGCCAACGACCTTTCTCATTTGCCCATTGCGTTCATCAACAAGCTCAGGCAATCCTTCAAGAGCGACTACACGAATGTGTCGCAATGCACGCTTGATCCTGTCAGTGAAGGACTCAAATGGGATAATGCGTTCAAGCTCGCTGTAATGACTCACCGTTTTGCCTCCTGAAAAAGCGTTGGTCTTTGCCTTTTACTGGAACAACCGTGCCACAGCAGATGCGTGAGAACACACGATCATCAAAATGCTGGCGAAGCTGTTCCGGGCTTAGGTTACTCACCCATAGCGCAGGTATTGCCAAACGGTGACACTGGTCTGCCATCCGCTTGATCGCCAAATATTCCCGCTCTGAGTACCGGCTACGGCAGCCCACTTCGTCCACAATCACCAGTTGCGCCCGGGCAGCGAACCTCCAAGGCCAGCTTTCTGCCTCATAGGCATGCTCAGCCAACAGTTCTGCATCCGCCCAGAACGCTTCAGGCACAGTGTCATGCACCAGAAGTGCCGCACAGGTCTTGCCTACTCCGGCTGGCCCGAACACATAGGCTGGCCAGGGCAATTTACCGCGAAGCAAACCTCGCAAGGCACACTTGAGCTGCTCTGGCACGCGCTTTGGGTCACGATCCACCCGGGGGAACATCATCCTGCGGGGGTTTGTCCTCGGCAGCGCCTTGAAAAACGAAGATGGGACGGTGGACATCATCGTGCACGCGCCCTGTGTTTGTGCTAATGGCATCGTAGGCACCCTCCAGAATGCGGGTCACAGTGTCCGGGCGGAGGAACCAATCCAGGTTGGCTCTCCAACCCCGTGGATTGTCACCAACCAGGAATGGGCACTTTCCCTGACGAATCCGCTGCAGGGCCTCCAGAGCCTGCGAAAGCCATGTTGGATCGCGGAGGCGTGTTCTTAGAGCCTGCCTGCGTTTATGGCTCCAGGAGCGAATCCTGGGAAGCTCTGGGATGCTATGCCAGGCCTCATGGAGCTGTTGGATAGCCTGCGAGACCGGAACGGATTCCTGGCTTTGCTCAGATTCCGCTTCTCGACCCTCAAGGGGTCCTAAAGGCGGCTTCGCCGCCTTTCCCCCCCTTTCTAAGGGGGGGATATAGGGGGGGTTATTATATTCTCTTCTCTTCTCTTCTGTAGTCCGCTTTTTTTCCGCTTTCGAAGCGGAATTTTTGCGGAAAATTTGCGGAACTTTTGCGGAATCTTTGTGGAAAGTTTGCGGATGAGAAGCGGAATTTTCAGCCTTTGCGTTTCGCTTCCTTTGCCTGTCCTGAAGCCGTCGCTTGGCCCCCCGAGACAGCCACCGCTCGAAGTTAGGAATGAAGCATCCGGAATTTGTAACCTGAAGCCAGCCCACAGTTTGCAGCGCGCCGAGAAACCGTTCCGGAACATGCGACACAGCCGAGATCATAGCCGTATCCATGCCCGAAAGGTGCCCGTCGGCTGTGTGAGCCTGGCACCAGATCCAGAACCGAATCAACATCCCCAAGACTTCGTCGATGGGCTTCCCGAGCAAGGCACTTAAGCGAGCAACTTCTGGTTTTCCGGGAAGCGAAACATCAATAGGAATCCAGTCTCCGGCCATTTGCTCTTTTTTTGTCCGTTTCAAAAGCGGAATTTTTGCGGAAAATTTGCGGAACTTTTGCGGAAAGTTTGCTGAAAGCTTTTAGCACTTCCCTGTTGCTTGGACCTTCCGCAACTCCGCACCGTAATACTCCTGCTCCCACTCCAAGCGGCCAAACTCTCGGCCGCGTGTGTCTCCGATCTCGGCAACGCGGATGCGTTCCCGTCTCCACCGGCCACCTCCCAAGCAAGCGTAGGCCGGGTGCACAGGAAGCCGGTGGAAGGCCAGATAGGAAAACACATCTTGAGCCGACCAGTGGCCTATCGGTGCCAGTGCCTTTCCTGTGTCCAGCCCGTACCGGCCGACCCGCATTCGCCTGGGGGTGGATTCTTCGGCCCGGATGCCCAGCACCCGGCGATGGCCGACCCGTTGTTCCACTTTCCGGATCGCCGCATACCAGCGTTTGTCGGTTTCCTGGTCCAGCACATGCTCTGGGAGCACCGTGCGGTCCAGGTCGGAGTAGTCCACCGACACCTCAAGATATGGCTGTTTTGGGAATCGTTTCCTGTAGAAGTCCCGTACTAAGTCGCAGTCCGGATTGTGGTTTGTAGGTCGCAGGTGAATCAGGGGTGCGTCAGGGGATACCTGCAAGCACAAGTGGGCCACCGTAACGGAATCTTTGCCCCAGCTTGTCCAGACACAGAACAGCCCCCGCTTTCGGAACCGCCGAATGGCTTCTTTGGCCTCTGCCACCCGGCGCTGGAAACCTTCTGTGGTGGCATGGGCCAGGTCTCCCTGTTCCAGCTCTTGCCAGAGCTGGAGGTCCTCTGGTTTATGTCGTGACGATTTCAAGAGCATAGCGATTTGCAAGCTTCTCAATCTTATTGCGATTGATATCGTTGCCAAAAAACTCTCGTTTTAGTTTTTTGGCTGCCAGAAATGTCGTACCGCAACCACAACAGGGGTCCAGGACGCTCCCGTTGCCAAATGCCAACAATGCAGTGCGAACGAGCTTGACGCCGCCGATAACAGGAAACCTTGCGGGCATAACTCGGTTTCGTGGTGGGAAAACGACGAGATATCCGTATCCGGATGAATACTTCGTCACATAAACATGAGCTGTCCTTTCTGACTTTCTTGAGAACTTGTCAATTAGGACGCCCAGGTTCTCTTTTCCTATCTCGATCATCCACGTGCCCCCTTGGCAGTGTCTCAAGCACACTTCTACAAGCTTTTCCACAAAGAAATCAAACTGCGGGGATATTCCGGCTCCCGCGATTTTGTAAAACCTGTCCAACACAGTCTGGTTCCATGGAGGGTCGCAGTAAATAGAATCCACCTTTCCAAACGGTAGCCTTTCTTTGGTTATGTCTACCACACTCAGCACGGCACCACCCTTTCGATCCAGCGTGCAGGATGCCAATAGGGGGGCTGCACGGCGCCGTAGTCTCTTCTGTATCCGATCAGGTCTTGAGGGAGCTCCTTGCACCAGGGAAGCGGTCGCATGAGCAGCTTGCCTTGTGTCGTCTGTGCCCAAAGGCTTAGGTCTTCTTCTGCTGGTTCGTAATACCAGCGGCTTACCACGCCATATCCGATGCTTCTCTTTTTCCCCAGGGATCGGATACTCTTGAGTGCTTCCAGGATTTTCTCAGCGTTCCCCACACAAAACCAAGCGATCTTTTCAATGACTCTTATCCTAAGTGGAAGCCGATGGGACTTATACTTGCCTGCGTTTGTCACTACGACTTTTCTTTCTTTCCGATCAAGCAATACCGCGTTCTCCGTAGAAAGTCTTTTTGAGATTCGCTCGGCACCGTCCTTTTTGTAGCAAGCAATGGGCGCGGAACAGCAGGGAACGAGAACGCCTCCAATTTCAACGGTATGCACTGGCAACTCGAAGCTTCCAAACTCTGGCGGCTGTGCTGCTGCCAGAACATCGTGCCATTTTCCTGCTCGGCTTGCGGCAACAAATTCCAGCAAGCCGTCCAGTGCGGGCAGCTCGTTGCCGCAGTAAGGGGTGGCAAGCTCACACACAATCTTCCAAGGCCTCATGCGAAGCACTCCTGAAGCCAGCCAACCGCTTCTTCCTTCACCGAGAGGGCATGTTCTATGTACTTGTTACACAGTTCCTCTTGGCTTGGCCCTGAGTAGTTCACCAGGTAGAGTTTGAGCCTTCCGTGTCCTTTGGCCGCCATGCCTCCTATGGTGCCGCCTGCGGCTTGCCACAAGCGCAGGCTCCAAAGGAGTGCTCCAAGCTCGAGCTCGGTACAGTGCTTGAGCACAAACCCGTGGACGAACATTGCACCGCGGTTGACGCACTGGCCTGAGTAGAT
>JAJRRR010000235.1 GCA_024279285.1 Planctomycetota bacterium | reverse complement strand
CCATGCTGCATCGTCTTGCCCTCTCGGTTTTGGGAAAGGGACTGGGCCCTGTGACCCCAAGTGCCACCGGCATCAAGTATGTCCGATCTTAGAGCACCCGGCCACTGCCGGGGAAGTGCTTTCCTTGCCAAAAGCGCTGCCTTAGGATGCACCAAGGGAGTCTTTCTCCGGTGCGGTTCTTGTCAGGGAGAGTGGTCATGGGTGCGGCACGACGGACCGGTGGGATGGTCAATCCTCATCAGGGAATTCGTCCCCGAGGGGTTCAGCAGCGGGTGCTGTTGGAAGTGTTGGAGCAACTGTGGCAGCGTTATCGGGACCGAGTCCCTTATGTGCAACAGTACGAGCAAATCGTGGCCCAGGTCGGAGCCACCTTTCGCAACGATCACATCGCGTTTCGCTCCTTGGGAGTGCAGGAGCCTGCCTTGGGCTTATTCCATCTGGTCCGATTGTTCATGGCCCTCGGCTACCACGGGGCAGGATGCTATGAGTTTCCCGACAAGCACCTTTGGGCGGTGCACCTGGAGCACCCTCGCGTGGAGTTTCCCAAGGTGTTCATCTCGGAGCTTCGCTGCTGGGAGCTGCCAGAAAAGGTGCACCGGGCCATTTTGCGCAGCGTGCAATCAGCCCAAGGGTGGAAAGTCCCTCAAAACCTCCTGGCTCAACTGGCCAGCCCGGAAAAACTCTCTGCTACGGCCCAAACACGCATCGCGGCTCGCGTGGTGCGGCTCTTGGACTCGGTGCCCTGGGGACCGGTGGAGCTTCGCGTGTTGGAGCAAGTCAACCAAGTGAGCCAATACGCCGCTTGGACCCTGGTGCATGGGCATCGGGTTAATCACTTCACTGCGTTGGTGAATGCCCACGGGGTAGAAGAACTAGACACGATAGAAAAGACCGTGGAAGCCTTCCGCCGCCGAAGCGTGCCGATGAAGGAGAAGATTGAAGGAGAACCCGGTTCCAAACTCCGGCAATCGGCCACGGCTGCGGTAGTGATGCCGGTGACCGTTCTGGATCGGGGGCGCAAGCGACGCGTGCCCTGGACTTATGCCTACTTTGAAATCGCCCAACGCGGAACCACCCTGGACCCGGAAAGCGGAATGGCCGTGCGGTTTGAAGGCTTCCTAGGCCCTCAAGCCGCCCAATTGTTTGAAATGACCCGGGTGAAAAAATAGCTCCCCACCCTGTTCACGCGAACACGCCCTTGTGGACCAAAACACCAGGTGTGCTGGAGCGCACCACACCATTGATTGACCACTTTTGATCCGTTAGGCTGTGGGCACTTGTTGCGTGCCCGGTTCGCTCTTGCCCCTGATGGCTCGTAAGGAGTGATGGTCATGAAAGCCCGGTTGTTGCAGTTGACTTGGTGGGTGATGGTCTTGGGACTTTGGGTGCCAGGGGAGGCGGCCGAGCTGGCCCGATTGGGGCCAGAGAACTGGGACCGTCTGGTGCCTCGGGGCAAAGAAGTGGATTGCATCTACGGCGATTATGTCCTCCGAAACGACAAAATCGTCTGCATCGTCGGCGACACCGTGCCCACGCGAAATGCCAACATGACCGTACGCAACACGGCCGGATGCATCATTGACTTGACTCTGATCGGCCAGCCCAACGATCAACTCAGTTGCTACTATCCAGGCTCGGGACGCTTTGCCTATGTGAAGCTGGTGTCTCCGAAGTCATTGAAGCAGTCCATTCGGGCCAAAGAGGTTCAACTGGTGGTGCAGGCACCCGCTGGCCCAGGACGACCGCAGGTGGAGGTGACTTATCGGCTAGCCGACGGATGGCCTTATGTGCTGGTGCAGGTTCGCTACACCAACCGGGGCGAAAAGCCGCTGGAGGTGGACTTGGCCGATTCGGTTCGGGCGGATCGGACCTTTGAGCGGTCGGGGCGTCGGGCATCGGGAGCGTATTGGGTCTATGACAAGTGGTTTCGCCAAGGCTATGGCTTTGTGCCCACGGAGGCCCGATTCGTGCCGGCCGGAGGGGGGCGCTTTGGGACTGCCTTCCGCTACCTCTCCCAACGCTTTCCCAAAGGCGTGGCCAAACTCCAGCCCGGCGAGTCCGTTACCACCGAAGTAAAAGTCTTCCCGGCTGCCAACTTGTTTGAACTCCAACGCTTGGTGGCCCAGTGCCAGGGGCGCCAACTGCACGCCGTGGAACTTCAGGTGCAGGAGCCGCAAGGAGCTGCGGTGCCGGATGTGGATGTCACCGCTTACTTACTCACCCAGGGCAAGAAGCAACGGGTGGGTCACGGGTACACGGATGCCCAGGGCCGCCTGGTGGCTTATCTCCCCTCGGGTAAGGTTCAACTGGTCTTCAGCGGCATTGGTCGCGGGGAAAAACAAGTGGAGCTGAATGTGCCCCAGGATCGGGCCAAGCGGATCACGCTCCCTCAGCCCGGCTATGTCGTCGGACGCATCACTAACGCTCAAGGCTTGCCTTGTTGCAGCAAGGTGCAATTTATCGGCATTCAAGGCACACCTTCGCCCTACTGGGGTCCCGATAGCGGACACACCGCCGTGCACAATGTCATTTACGCCATTCACGGCCGGTTCCGACAGCCGATTGCCCCAGGGAAGTATCGGGTTTTGATCAGCTATGGTCCCGAGCACGATGCCGTGGAACAGCAAATCGAAATCCGACGCGGCCAGGAAACGCTGATCGAAGCCACACTCTATCGCACCGTGCACACTCCCGGCTGGATCAGCGCCGATTTTCATAATCACTCCAGCCCATCAGGCGATAACACTTCCAGCCAATTTGGTCGGGTGCAGAACTTGTTGTGTGAGCATGTGGAGTTTGCCCCTTGCACCGAGCACAATCGTCTCTCCAGCTACACTCCCCATCTGAAACGCATGAAAGCCGAACACCTGATGGCCACTTGCGTAGGAATAGAGCTGACCAACCGGCCGGGCACAGTCAACCACCAAAACGCTTTCCCGCTCATCATGCGTCCTCGCACCCAGGACAACGGGGCTCCGCAGATTGACGACGATCCGGAGGTCCAGATTGAGCGTTTGGCCTTGTGGGACGACGGGAGCGAAAAGCTCATCCAGCAGAACCACCCCGACATCGGCCACCTGTTTTATGATCGCAACGCTGACGGCAAGCCCGATGGCGGTTTTCGCCGAAGCATCCCGTTTATCGATGTCATTGAGGTGCATCCCTTGGGCGATTTGTTGCGACCGGGGTTGATTGAGCGTCGGGGCCGGTTGGAAAACAACCGCATCTTCAACTGGCTCCAAATTCTCAACCAGGGCTATCGTATTCCGGGCGTGGTGAACACCGACTCCCACTACAACTTCCACGGCTCTAGCTTTTGGCGCAATTACATTCGCTCCAAGACCGACGATCCGGCCAAAATCCAGGTGCTGGATGTGGTGCACGAGGCCGAGGCAGGCCACATTGTGATGACTTCGGCTCCGTTCCTGGAAGTGGAGGTTCGCGCAGACGGCACAGGACCCAAACGCCGAGGGATCCCTGGAGATGATGTCTTGGCTCCCAGCAAGCGCGTGACGGTCCACATTCGGGTGCTATGTGCCAATTGGTACGACATCAATCGGGTGCAGATTTATCTCAACGGTCGCCCGGCCAAACATCTCAACTTTACCCGACAAACTCATCCGGAGCTTTTCGGCCCGGGCGTGCTCAAGTTTGATCACGCTGTGCCGATAGAGCTTGAACGGGACACGCACATTATTGTGATGGCAGTGGGACAGGGACTTCAGTTGGGTCCGGTGTTGGGTCCCCAGTATGGACGCATGCCCCCGATCGCTGTCTCCAACCCGGTGTTTGTAGATGTGGACGGCAATGGGTTCCAACCCAACAAGGACACGCTGGGTTATCCGCTTCCGGTGCGAGGGGGTCGCCCCGCTCCTCGCAAATAGTGGACCACCATCCCTGCCCTCGTGGAGCCGCCGTCGGGGGGGCCTCGGCGGCGGTTTTCCTTGCGCCGCTTCCGGCCCGTAGGACATCTCCGCCCAGTGCCTTATACTGACCCATAGGGCTCCGCCCCAGGTGGACTCCACCGCAAAAAGTGCATTCCAAGTCCTTGCCTGCATGGGTTAAGCGATCCCCCACTTCCAGAGCACCTTTATCGAAAAACGAGATGAGCCAGCCAGTTTCCCTGATCCTGGGCACTGCCGGCCACATTGACCACGGCAAAACCAGCCTGGTCAAAGCCCTCACCGGCACCGACACCGACCGGCTGCCGGAGGAAAAACGGCGTGGGATTACCATCGAGCTGGGCTATGCCCGATTGGACCTGGGGCCGGTGGTGTTGGGCATCGTGGATGTGCCGGGCCACGAACGGTTTGTGCGGAACATGCTGGCCGGAGCCACCGGGGTGGACCTGGCCCTGCTGGTCGTGGCTGCCGATGAGTCGGTCAAACCCCAAACGCGCGAGCATCTGGAAATCCTCAAGCTGCTCCGACTACGCCATGGGGTCATCGCCCTGACCAAGTGCGACAAAGTGGACTCTGAATGGACTCAACTGGTCGCGGAAGAAGTCCGCGAACTGGTCCAAGACACCTTTCTGGCGCAAGCTCCCATCGTGCACACTAGTGCTGCCACCGGCCAAGGGCTGGAGGAGTTAAAACAGGCCTTGCTTCGAGCAGCTCTGGCGGCGGCCAACGATTTGGCAGGGCGTCCCTTGGGACCGTTCCGCATGGCCATAGACCGCGTGTTCGTCAAAGAAGGTCATGGCACAGTAGTCACCGGGAGTGTGGTCAGTGGGGAGGTGGAGTTGGGTCAGGAATTGGAGGTCCAGCCGGGAGGGATTCGGGTTCGGGTGCGAGGGCTGCAAAACCACGATCAGTCCGTGCCGCGTATCCGACGCGGACAGCGCGCGGCCATCAATCTGGCCGGAATCCATCATTCGCAACTCCGCCGAGGCCATGAACTAGGCCAGCCTGGGTTTCTCAAGCCCAGCCGACTGATGACTGTGCGGTGCCATTTGCTTCCTGATGCCCCCTGGCCGCTGAAGCATCGGGCACGGGTTCGGGTGCACATAGGCACGGCCGAAATCCTGGCTTCGGTGGCCTTTAGCCAGGCACAGCAGCTTCAGCCGGGCCAGTCCACTTTGGCCCAGCTCTATTTGATTCAAGAAGCTGTGGCCACCTGGGGACAGCCTTTTGTGCTTCGCAGTGAATCGCCCGTGGTTACCATTGGGGGCGGTCATGTTTTAGACCCGGTTGCCCCGCCTCTTCGACGCAAGGACGAACAGCACTGGCACTGGGCCTCGCGCCTGGATAGCTCTCAGCCAGTGGAGCGAATCAAGGCGGCTTTGTACTTCCTGGGTATGCACCCCTGGGAAGTGCAAGACTTGGTTCGGGCCACTGGGGTGCACGACCCTCAGCCCCTGCTTGATCAACTGGAGCAACAAGGCTACTTGTTCCACCTGCGTTGGTCGCCCACTCGCACACTCACTTTGAGCCAGGATGGGGCCGAGAGGATTTTTCAACATATTCGCCGCGTGTTGCAAAAGCTGCACGAGCGGGAGCCGCTGAAGTTGGGAATCTCTTCCCAGGAGTTGTTGCATCGGCTCCAACACCTGGGTCCTGCGGCTCAAGTGCAAGCCTTG
>JAJRRR010000234.1 GCA_024279285.1 Planctomycetota bacterium | reverse complement strand
TCGTGCTTTGGGCAGGCGCCTGATGCGCGAAGTGCCGGAAGGTTCATCCCGGGAGCAAACGATTCGGGAGCGGATTTATCGGGTGTTTATGCTGACCTTGGGTCGTCCGCCGGAACTGGACGAATATAAAGCTGTTCGGGAGCTTTATCAGGTGGCTTACGAGGAGTATCGGGCCCAACCCGATGCTGCGGCCCAGTACGCCCAATGCGATCCCAAAGCCGATCCTGATTACCTGGCCCAACGTGCTGCCTGGACCCTGGTGGCCCGTACCATGATGAACCTCGACGGCTTCATCACCAGGGACTAAGACGGCAAGCCAGACCAACTACAACCCCAAAACCACAAACCCAGGAGGAGCTTTACGATGCACCCTTGGGAAGAATACATCCAGCAGACGCGGCGACACTTTTTCACCAGTGCTGCAAGCGGACTGGGAGGCTTGGCTTTGGCCTGGATGTTGCATCGGGACGGAGTGCTTCGGGCCGAAGGGGGCCCTTCGGTGCCCAAGATCAACTTGCGTCAAGTTAACCCCTTGGCTCCCAAGCCACCCCACTTCGCCCCCAAAGCCAAAGCCTGCATCTTCTTGTTCATGGCCGGAGCCCCAAGCCAACTGGACCTGTTTGATCCCAAGCCCAAGCTCAACGAATTGCACGGCCAGCCGCTTCCAGAGTCGTTCACCAAGGGAGTGCGGTTTGCGTTCATTAAGAAAGAAACGGCTCTGGTGATGGGCTCCCCGCGCAAATTCAAAGCCTATAGCTCCTGCGGCACGGAAGTCTCCGACTACATTCCCCAGATCGGTTCCTGCATGGACGACATCGCCTTGGTGCGTTCCATGCACACGGATGTGTTCAATCACCATCCGGCCCAACTGATGCTCATGACCGGCGTGCCGCGGTTTGGACGACCCACCATGGGCAGTTGGATTCTCTATGGACTGGGCAGCGAGTCAGAAGACCTGCCTGGCTATGTGGTCCTCACTGCTGGTCGTGGGGCCAGCGGCGGGGCCACGAACTGGTCCAGTGGGTTCCTGCCATCCACTTATCAAGGAGTGCTTTTCCGCAACCAGGGCGATCCGCTATTGAACCTCCGCAACCCCGCTGGCTTGTCCCGACGCTTGCAACGAAAAAGCCTGGATGTTCTGGCCCAAATCAACGCCAAACAATTCGGTCATCTCAACGATCCGGAAATCGCCAGCCGCATTGCCGCCTATGAATTGGCGTTCCGGATGCAAGCCGCCGCGCCGGAGCTGATTGATATTTCCGACGAGACCGAAGCCACGCTGGAAGCCTATGGCATCAATCGCCGCGACCCCGCTGGCAGTTACCGAGGCAAAAGCCAAGGCGTGTATTCCCGCTATGCCCTCAATTGCCTCCTGGCCCGACGCATGATTGAACGCGGCGTGCGGTTCGTCAGCATTATTCATGCCTCCTGGGACCACCACAGCAACCTGGATCGGGAATTGAAGTTCAACGCCACCATGGCCGACCAGCCCATCGCTGCTTTGCTCCGTGATCTGAAGCAGCGAGGGCTGCTGGACGAGACATTGGTGGTTTGGGCCGGAGAGTTCGGTCGCACCCCGCTCGGGGAAAACCGCAACGGTCAGCGGATCATCGGGACCGGTCGGGACCACCACCCGTTTGCCTTCAGCGTCTGGCTGGCCGGCGGCGGAATCAAGGGAGGTCAAGTGATCGGAAAAACCGACGAAATCGGCTGGAAGCCCGTGGAAGACCCCGTCCACATCAACGATTTCCACGCCACCATTCTGCACCTGTTCGGCTTGGACCACTTGCGGCTCACCTTCCCCTTCTCTGGGCTGAATGTCCGACTGACCGATCAAGGAGGCCGGGTGATTAAAAAACTGCTCGCTTAGGCCCCACAATTCCCTGGATGTCCCAAAACGAAACCCAGAAGTGCGAGTTTTTGCTCAATGAGAAAGCCGCGCGGGAATTGCCCGTGCGGCTTTGTTTCTGATTTGGGGACAACTCAAATACAGCCGGCCTTTGAAAACGAGGGGGAACCTCTGTGCTTCAAGAGCTGGGGGGACAATTTGTGTCCAACCTGAGGGCAAATTGTCAGGAAATCCATCCCAAATGCGAAACAACAATAGAAGTTATTTCCTTGCAGAAGGAATAGGCTATGTCGCAAAGTACAACTAATTTCACCCCCCCACAAGGGTTTACTGACCGGGGCATTCCTGAAGTGTTCCAGCGGTTTTTCCGCGGTCGAGGGCTCAATTTGCTGCATCGCCCGCTAGATTCTTCGCTCCAGATGCGGCTTGATCGGATCGCCCAGTTCATCGGAAAGAAATTTAACCTTCTGGAAAAGCCGCTCCACGACATCAAACGCCAAACAAACGAAAACAAAAAGCAGCTTTTGCTGAACTTAAAATTTTCTTCGGGGGAAGTGATTAGTAGTGTAATTCAGTTGTTCCAGTTTTTAGAGCACGACTTTGAAATATCCTTCAAGTATATCCGTTCGGAAAAAATGATCAAACTTAGTAAGGTGGATGACCTTGTGCGTCACTTTCTCGTGGGCCGATGGTTGGAGTGTTTTATTTATTGCGTGTTGGCTCAAAAGG
>JAJRRR010000233.1 GCA_024279285.1 Planctomycetota bacterium | reverse complement strand
AGTTGGCATCTTTGGGAACTTGTGACCTACGCTTTTGCTCATGCCGGGTTTTGGCACATTTTTTTTAACATGCTGGCCCTGTGGTTTTTTGGCCCCGAGGTGGAACATCTTTACGGCCGCACGGCGTTTTGGCGTTTTTATCTCTCCACGGCGGTGCTGGCCGGATTGGCCTGGCTTGTGTCAGAAGTGTTCATCTTTGGCCATACGCAAGAAGAAGTCCGGCTGGTGGGAGCCTCAGGAGCTGTGGCCGGGGTGTTGTTGGTGTTTGTGTTGCATTTTCCGCGTCGGGTGGTATTGCTTTGGGGCGTGTTGCCGTTGCCAGTTTGGGTGTTGGCTCTGCTGTGGTTGGGAAGCGACTTGGTGCACTATAGCCGCCAGCTTTCCGGTCAGTCCGGGGGCAATGTAGCCTATGCAGCCCACTTGGCCGGAGCAGCCCTGGGCTGGGTGTTCTGGCGGTGGCGATGGACGCTTTGGGATCTGGTGCCTCGTGGGGCGTGGGCCAGATGGCGAACTGCTCCCCGACCTCGGCTCCGCCTCTTGCGACCCGAGGAGGAAATGACCGCCCATTGGGATCAAACTTGGGACGAAGAGTCCCTGGAAGCCGAAGTAGACCGCCTGCTTGACAAAATCCGCCTACACGGCACCGACAGTCTCACCCAGGAAGAACGCCTGTTTTTGGAATATGCCTCACGCCGACTGCGTGAAAAACTGCGCTCTTAGTGGGGGACTGCGGCTTATTCTGCGCTTTGCAAAAACGCCTCAATCCGTTCCAAACCCTCTTGCAACTCTTCCAACCCTGCCGCGTAGGAGAGCCGGACATACCCCTCGGCCCCAAAAGCACTCCCCATCACCGTGGCCACATGATGACGCTCCAGCAAGGCCAAACACCACTGCTGGGAGTTTTCGATCAACTGTCCCTCGTACCGGCGCCCCAGGTACTGGCGAATGTTGAAAAAGGCATAAAACGCGCCGGCCATTTCCGGGCAGCTAACTCCCGGCCAGCGGCGGATGTGTTCCAGCACTAGGTTGCGGCGCTGAGTGAACTGGCGAAGCATCTCCTGCACGCACTCTTGAGGCCCTTCCAAAGCGGCCAAGGCGGCATATTGGCTGATGCTGCACGGGTTGGAGGTCTCTTGGCTTTGCAAAGCGGCAATGGCCCGAGCCACCTCCGGAGGCGAAATGGACCACCCGATCCGCCACCCGGTCATGGCATAGGTCTTGCTCACCCCGTTGATCAACACCGTTCGCTCCACAAGCTCGGGATGAACTGTCGGAAAGCTGACAAATTCCCACCCCGGGTAAACCAGGTGCTCGTAGATCTCATCCGCCACCACGACCAAATCGTGCTCCAATACCACTTCGGCCAACTGGCCCAGCTCCTCTCGGGTGTACATGGTTCCGGTGGGATTGGACGGAGAGCACAAAAGCAGCACCCGAGCACACGGCCCAATCGCCCGGCGAAGTTCCTCCGGGGTGAGCTTGAACCCTTGGGCTTCCTGGGTGGGCACGATCCTGGGCACCCCTGAGGCCAGCTTGACCAACTCCGAGTAGCTGACCCAGTACGGGGCCGGAATAATGACCTCATCGCCCGGGTCCAGCAAAGCCGTGAGTACATTGTGCAGAGCGTGTTTGGCTCCGTTGGAAACCACGACCTGCTGAGGGTCGTAGTCCAAGCCGTGGCGCTGCCGATAGTGGCGCACAATAGCCTGTTTGAGTTGGGGAATGCCGCTGGCTTGGGTGTAGTGCGTGTGGCCGTCTTTCATGGCCTGGATGGCCGCTTGGCAGATGTGCTCCGGAGTGGCGAAATCCGGCTCACCCAGACTGAAGTCCAACACCCGATGCCCGGCTGCCTTAAGCTCCTTGGCCCGAGCTGCCATCGCCATCGTGGCCGAAGGCTCCAGTCGCTGTAGCACTTGCGAAATCTTCACAGCCCCAACTCCTTGCAAAACCAGGGTCTGGCAAGTTCAGCACACCCAAGTTCCAACGCCCCGAGTACACCACACCCCCCAAATCCGGTCAACCCACCCCTGCCCTGACCCATTACCAGACTAGCCACAACTCAAGCCCCAGACCCCGCAACCGTTTGCCAAACAATCTGGAATGAGCACCAAGCTTGGGAATAAACCTTGTAGCATAGCCAGTTGCCCTCCAAGGTATACAATCCGCAAGATACGCAGCTTGATCAACAATGCTGTGGTGCTTACAAGGAGAAAGTAAAAACAGACCGACGGTACCATCATCCTGATGGCCACCCAAGCAGTGTTTTCCTTGGACCATTTGGCTTCTCCACCATGGCCCGCTCTGACAGCAACAAGGGGTCATCGTATTTCGCCAGAAAGGTCTGCCACTGGCGGCACATCACTTGGATCGGTCTGCCCGTTTGTCTGTCGTTCCGCAACTACAATTTACGAAACTAAGGGCCAGTGTTCGCTTCCTTTTGGTTGGTGCCAGCACCCACCTCCCCCGGTCGGTTGGCTGCAATCTGGCCACCAGAAGACGAGGAATGCTCATCCAAATGTCCTGCCCGACTCCACCGTTGCCCCACTGCCGGGAAGTTTTGCAAGAACGCGGAAAGCT
>JAJRRR010000232.1 GCA_024279285.1 Planctomycetota bacterium | reverse complement strand
TAGTAGCTTTGCGGATGGGTGGCATAGTAGCTCAACACGCACAGGGGGCGCGTGTGCTGGAAAAACACCACTACCCGGCACCAAGGGTCAATAGTGCCTTCAGGCATGGCGCGCACTTTGGGATCCCGACAGGCGCTGTAGCGCACCCAACGCACCCGACCGTTTGGGCCCAACAGACGGCGATTGGAGGCCACTTTGTACACTCGCGCCCGACCGTAGCCCAGGTGGGTAACCTCTTCGGCGTGAGGCAAAGCCCTCCGCAGGGCATCGGCGGTACGCTGGATGGCCTCCCGGGCAAACAACACATGGAACAACTGGCCGCCCAAGCCCACCGTGGCAGCGATCCGATCCGCCAGGAAATCGCACCCTGGTGCATCGTGCTGGTGCAGGCAATGCACGGCTACCCGATCCGGGGAAGTTCCGGCGGCTTGGGCCAGGGCCTGGCACCAGGCGTCGTAGCCCTCGTTGCCAATCCCGACCCAATCCACCGCACAAAGCACGATTGGTTTACCGGCTCCCAGGATCACCACACCTCGGGCCCAAAGGGGGTCCACGATCCGTCGGGCTGGGGCTACCAAGGCATCGCACAACGGGGCTCCCAACGGGGGAGTCACTTCGGCCCGAAAGGTCGCCACACGAAGCGGCTCTCCGGCACCCAGCACCGCCCAAGCACCCAAGCTCAAAAACCATACGGCTAAAACCACATATCTGCGAAACATGGCACTCTCTCCCACAAAACCACCCTCCAAGTCTTTCTTGGCCTTTCAGAATATCACCATATCACCTGGTTTGGGGCCAACAAGCAGGAGGGTGCCCGATTCTAAGCTTTTGCGGTATCCAGGTCGGCGCGGGAGAAGCACCAGGAAAGGGGGGGGCTTGAGCCTGTGGAGTCACCGCGTTGATAAATTCACCCCACACGCCGTGCCACCGGGAAAGGCTCCAGTAGCGCTCTACCTCCTTGCGGCCTTGTTCACCCAGGGCCTGGCGCAGTTGGGGCACTCGGGCCAGCAGCTCCAGAGCTTGACACCATTGTTGGGAAGTTTTGGCCAGGAAGCCGTTGCAACCTTGGCGGATCATTTCGCAATGAACACCCACGGGATTGGCCACCACGGGCAGTCCGGCTGCCATGTATTGCAGCACCTTCAGCCCACACTTGCCCCGACTCCACTCGTCCTGAGGCAACCAACTGATTCCGATGTCGGCTTGGGCCAAGTCGGCGGCTTCGCTCTGTGAGGACCATCGTCGGGGAACCACGGTCAGCTCGGGCCATTGGGGAAAGTGGTCGCAGATGACCCAAAGCTCCAGCCCCAGCACCCGACGGGCCACCTGGCCCAGCGTGGCACGCATAGTTTCCAGCGTGCCCAGTGTGCTGCGCTGCCCAATCCACACCAGCCGCACGCCTTGACGCCGGTGGTGCTGGGCGGGCGTGTAGCGGCCCGGATCAACGCAAGTGGGCACCAGCAGCACCCGTTGCTCAGGCACCAGCTCCAGCACGCGACTGCGCAGGTGGCGGTTGCCACAAATCACGGCATCCGCTGCCCGAACCGTTGCCCAAAATCTCAACGGCCGACTCCAGCTCTCCGAACCCCGAGGATGGAAACTGTCCCGAACATACAAGGCATCGTCCACATCGTAGATGAGCCTTCGGGCCCAACGACGCAGCAGCACCAGTTGCCACAACGGAAGTAGCTTCCGTTGAAGGATAACCAGGTCGTACTGTCGGGCTCGTCGCAGTTGTGCCACTCGGGCCGGGGTTCGTCGGGCCAGTGGCTCCACGAGGCAGTTCCACCCTTGTTCTTGCAGAGCTGGAAGAAAAGGAGCAATCCGATACCGGAAGCACACATGATCCGGCGACTCTATCAGCGCAAGGAGCTTCATGGCCCTGGTTTTCCAAGCCACAGGTGCAGAAACAGGGAAGGGGATCTTAGTGCCTTTGCCCAAGCGTACCAAGTGCACGCGCATTGGAGTGCTAGTGCTGATAGCTTGCCTTGGCGTCAGAAGGCTTTCACAGGGGCCGCAGCCATTCCAGCCCGGTCAGTTGGCGAAGCCGCGTTTCAAACTCGCCCAGTAGTCCCCCGATCACATCCCAACGATCCGCCCGACGAAGTTCTATGTCGCCTTGGCGGTTGACCCGAAGAATGCTGTCCTCGCCCACCCCCAACTCGTCCAGGCGTTTGAGCAGCTCTTGCTGCCCCTGAACAACTTTCCTCAAAGTCCGTCCAGTTAGTTCAATGAACTCCATTATGGCTTTCCTGGGATGGAGGCGAACGGTCCGAGAGCCTTCGCCGATTTCGGCCCTCTGCTGGGCACTTAGCAGTTTATCGGTTCTTCAGAACGGCACAACGCTTTTGCCTCTTCCAGGGCTGGAGCAGGGAGGGAAAGCGCAACTTGAAAAACTTCCCTGAAGGTGGCCAGCAAGTTTTTGCAACTCGGGCAAGAAGCACTACACTTGGGCTTGTTCGTTGCCGGAATAACACAGGGCATTTGTGATCAAGGGAGTGAGCGACCATGAGGCAAGCGGTGGCTGTAGCGGTTTTGGCATTTTGGGGCACAGTGGCCTGGGCTGGTGAGAAACCGCCTAACTTCTTGTTCATCCTGGTGGACGACTTGGGCTACATGGACATTGGAGCCAACAACCCACGGTGTTTTTACGAAACTCCCAACATTGATCGCCTGGCCCGATCCGGCATGCGGTTTACCAACGCTTATGCTGCCAGTCCGGTTTGCAGTCCCACTCGGTATAGCATTCTCACGGGCAAGTATCCCACTCGGGCGGCCTGCACGGAGTGGTTTACCGGTCGGCGTGCGGAGCGGTTCTTGCCTGCAGAGTATAACAACCGCATGCCGCTGCAAGAGGTGACCATTGCCGAGCTGCTTGCGCACAAGGGCTATCGCACGGCGTTTTTGGGCAAGTGGCACTTGGGGCCCGATCGGCGTTTCTGGCCCCAGGCCCAGGGGTTTGAAATCAACATCGGTGGATGGCACTTGGGAGCTCCCCGGAGCTACTTCTCCCCCTATCGCAATCAGATGCTTCCCGATGGTCCCCCAGGAGAACACCTCCCGGCTCGTCTGGCCCAAGAAACCGTCAAACTCCTGGAGCGTTTTCGCCACGAGCGGTTTTTCATCTATTTGTCTTTTTACTCAGTGCACACTCCCTTGCAGGGACGCCGGGACCTGGTGGAATACTACCGCCGCAAGGCCAAAAAGATCACCCCGCCCGGACAGCCCATCTTTGCCCAAGAAGAACAAATCTTCCTGACGGATCGTCCGCGTCAGGTGCGCATTTTTCAGAACCATCCGGTCTATGCCGCTATGGTCCATGCCATGGACGAAGCCGTGGGCCAGGTGTTGGACAAGTTGGAAGAGCTTGGCTTGGCGGAAAACACCGTGGTGTTTTTCTTCTCCGACAACGGAGGTTTGTCCACTTCGGAGGGCCATCCGACGAGCAATTTGCCGCTTCGTGGGGGCAAGGGGTGGCTCTATGAAGGCGGGGTGCGCGAGCCGTGTTTGATTCGTTGGCCGGGGGTTACTCCCCCGGGAAGCGTTTGCCACCGGCCGATTATGAGCATTGATTTCTATCCCACCATCGCCCAAATCGCCCAGGTGGAGCTTGATCCGAACCATCCGGTAGATGGGGTAAGTCTAGTGCCGCTATTGCAGGGATCGGGAGATTTTCCCCAACGCCCCCTGTTTTGGCACTATCCGCACTATAGCAACCAAGGTGGTTTTCCAGGGGGAGCAGTCCGATTAGGCCGGTGGAAGCTGTTGCAGCGCTATGAGGACGGCCGGGTTCATCTGTACGACCTGCTGGACGATCCCAGCGAGACTAACGATCTGGCCCAAGCTTATCCCCAGCGCGTGGCCCAACTGCGAAAGTTGCTCTTTGATTGGTATGCGGAGCAAAAGGCCCGATTCTTGCGCCCTCGCCCCGGTGGCCCGAACCCCTGGCGTCCACCTGGGTGGAAGCTGGCAAGCAAGAGTCGCTAGTTTAGTCTGCTTGTGGCTTGGGCCAGCGGCAGACGGTTTCCACTGCGGCGGACCAGTGGGGACCGCGGTGCTTATGGCGGCTGTCGAGCCGATGAGTTGGCGGGAGCGTGGCCGCTGGGGTTGAGTCCGCCGGAGCTTTCCCGACTCTCCCGCGTGCCCAGGCCCGAAGCCCCACCCCCAGGGCAAAGCCCACCGCCGAACCCACCAATGCCGGCAAAGCGATGGGCCAGAACTGAGGGCGGTTTCCCCATTGGGCCCAAATCCCCAACACGCCTCCCAAGGAAAAGAACATCGTGGCCACATAGATCAACACCTCGCCTGCCCAGTTGGCAAGCGTGGCTCCCAGGGGGGCATCCGGGGTTGATGGAGAAGTGGGGTTCAATCGGGTTCCGGAAGCGGCCTGGGCCGGAGGGTCCCAACGCAACAGCCATAGCTCCCGGGCCAAATCCACCCTGCTGGGATTTTCCGCCTCCAACACCCCCGCCACTGCTGCCAAGTGGGCTTTGGTACGAAGCAACTCCACCTGAAGAAGCTCTAGCTGTTGTTCTTGGCTCCAAGGATCCGAGGTTTCTTTCCGCAGCAAGGGGCTAGCCGAAACAGAGGAAGATGGATCCTTCTGGGGAACCGAGTCCCTGAGGCGTGCGGCAGGCTCCAACGCCCGTTGACACCGGGCGCAGCAAGCTCCTTGGTCGCTGTGGACCACAGGCACATCCTGCATGCACTGCGCGCACCACATGGGCTGGTTCCCTCAATAGGCAGTTGTTGTGCCATGTATCGGCCACTGGAGCGGCAAACTCAAGCAATTCGGAAAAGTTTGCCCAGGCGGAAAAGGGGAAAGGGGGAGTGCCTGGCTTCTTGACCGGCTCGCCAGTTCAGGACGACTCGGTTCGGACGCGACGAGGGCGGCTGGCAAAATTGATCGGGTCCAAAACCAGCATGCCGCTTTCCACCGGCAGCACGGCTCCCGTGACCAGATCGCTTCCGGTGATGAGGCTTACGATGGCCTGGGCCACATCTTCCGGCTGGCACACGCGGTCCAGAGGGAGTTGTTCTTCAAAGGCGGCCTTGACGCTCTCATAGTGGCGGCCCAAGCCTTGCCGAAGCCACTGGCCCTCAATAAACCCCGGAGCCACAGCGTTGACACGCACCTTGGGTGCCAGCGCTCGGGCCAGACAGCGTGTCAGGTGAATCAAGGCGGCTTTGCTACAGGCATAGGGGATGGAGCTACCGGTGGGCAAGATTCCAGCTACGGAGGCCACATTGACAATCTCGGCTCCTTGGGGATCGGCGGTGCGAAGCATCACTTCCGCTGCGGCTTGGGCACAGTAAAACGCGCCCACCAGGTTCGTGCCCAGAATCTCTCGCCAGCACTCGGGAGTGATTCGTCCCAGGTCGGAAAAACGCACGAATCGGGTAGTGGCGGCGTTGTTGACCAGGATGTCCAGTCGCCCGAAAAGTTTCTCCACATGGCGCACCATCCGTTGGACATCCTGGGGATCGGACACATCGGCCCGAATCACCACTGTCTCCACGCCCAGTTGGCCGATCTGGACGGCAGCTTCATGGGCTTCCTTGGCCGACTGACGGTAGTTGATGACCACATGGCAGCCTTTTTTGGCCAGCAGTTCGGCGGTGGCCCGGCCAACACCCCGGGATGAACCCGTGATCAACGCTACTTTGTCCCGAACTTCCACGGCACCGGCTTCCAAAAAAGAGGAATTCGTTCTGAACGCGTTGCCCTATTTTGCCCAACTCCTGAGAAGCTGGGGAGGGGCTCAAGCGTGCAGCCCCTCTGGAAAACAAGTTCCCAGCTTCCGCTCGCCAGTGCCGTCCGGCAAGTTCCTGGCTTCTTTGACGATTCCGTCTTGCAATCGCCAGTCCATCTTGCCAGCGGCACTGCGTACCGATTCCCTCTGGCGGGCCCCAGCTCACGACGAGCCCCAGCTCATGGCGAGCCCCCAGCTTCAGATGGGGGAGCAGTGCGTGCCAGAAAGGGGCAGCAAAGCCAAATCTGAGACAGTCGAAAACCACAGGCACAGACGGACCAACACCAACCAACTGCTTACCAAGCAGCCAACGCGGCAGAGAGTCGCATCCAGGCAGTAGGAGGGTTCAGCCGTTTGTGGGACTCCTCTCCGGTTTTGCGCACCCCAGGTTGGTCAGCTTGGGTCCTGGCTTAGCCGGTTTTGCTTGCCTCTGGCATCAGGCGGCGGTAGATTGCAACACGATGGGGCAGTGGGACCTTTCAGTTTGCCGGAGTGGAGAGGGCCGATGAGCCACGATGGGCACACGCCAGCCCAAGAACAGTCCTCCCGGCTGGAAGTTCACGAAGGCGGCTTGACCTTCTGGCTGGACGGGGAGGTGTTAGGTTGTGCTTGTCCAGACTGTGGCTCGCCGATGTCCATCCGGCTCTGGCTGGCAGTGGCCGACTGCTGGCGCTGTGGAGCCAGTGTGGAGCTGACAGAGGAGCAACAACGGGCGGCACAGCGATTGATTCAGCAAGCACAGCAATCGGTTCACTCAACTCCTGCGGTTCAAAAGCCGATTGCCAAGCGACCACCTGGTCCCCGAGCTCCCTCCCGACCCAAGGCGGTCATTCCCACGGGGCGTCCGGCCAGGAAACCCCCGGTGCGGAGTTCGGTTCTGGATCGGGTTCAAGACGATTGGAGCTGGCTTCGGGATGTGCTGGGGCATTTGCAAGCGTGGCTCATCAGTGCCTTGTTGCATATGATTTTGTTGATTTTGTTGGCGTGTTTGCTCCTAGGGCCCGAGCCGCCCCAGCCCCGGCTGCTCATTCTGGCCACGCGGGCAAGCCTTCAGGATCGCCCTGGCACCCACGGCGATCCGCCGGAGCCGGATCCGGTGGAGTTTGACGATGCTGGAGCTCCGCAGCTAAAGCTTCCCCCGAACCCTCAACCCCCGGAGCAAGATCCTTCCCCGCTGGAGAAAGAGCCTTTGCCCCAAGGGGAGCCTCCCAGCCAGGAACAACGAACTCCTCAAGTGGGCTCGCCGGTGGCGGGCAGTTCCGGCCGTTCGCTGCTGCAAGGGAGGCGGCCGGATGTCCGAGCACGAATCCTGGAACAAGAAGGCGGCACCATTGAGACTGAAATGGCGGTGGCCCGAGGACTAGAGTGGCTGGTGCGGCATCAGCACCCCGGGGGGAATTGGAGTCTGGATCGGTTTTCTCGGGCCCGAAGTTGCCGCGGCCGGTGTTCGCATCTGGGTCGGGTGCGATCTGATGTGGCAGCCACCGCCCTGGCTCTGCTTCCCTTCCTGGGAGCCGGAAATACCCATCGCCAGGGGAAGTATCGCCATGTGGTCCGTCGGGGCCTGCGATGGTTGGTGCGGCGCCAAGAGCCAGATGGCAGCCTCACGGATCGCCCGTTTCGCACGGGGATGTATGCTCACGGGCTGGCCACGATCGCTTTGTGCGAAGCCTACGCTATGACCGGCGACAGCCAGCTTCGTTTGCCGGCTCAAAAGGCGGTGGACTTCATCGTTCGGGCCCAGCACCCTCAGGGCGGGTGGCGCTACTTTCCGGGAATGGCTGGCGACACCAGTGTTACCGGTTGGCAACTGATGGCCTTGCGTAGTGCTGAGATGGCCGGACTGGAAGTTTCCCACGCGGCTTTGCAGCGGGCGAGCAGGTTTCTGGATCGCTGTCAGGTGGACCTGGCCGGAGGACTTTACGGCTACATGGCCGGCGACAGCACTCCTCGGGTGGCTCTGACTGCTGAATCGCTCCTGATGCGCATGTACGCCGGATGGACTCCCCAACACCCAGCCTTGCAGTTTGGATGCCAATGGCTCCTGGACCATCATCCCCCGCAAACTGTGGACATTTACTACTGGTACTACGCTGCCCAACTAATGCACCACATGGGCGAGCCTTTTTGGTCACAGTGGAACCTGGGGATGCGCGAAGTGCTGGTCCGAACTCAGGAGCAGCGAGGCCATCAAGCAGGAAGCTGGACTCCTCGGGTGGCTCACGATCCGGTCGGAGGGCGGCTCTACATGACCGCTTTGGCCATCTGCTGTTTGGAGGTGTACTATCGCCACCTGCCGCTTTATCGCCCGGTGGCTATCACCGAGCCCTAAGAGGCGCGTTTTTGTGGATAGCTAGTTTTTTCCGAACCACCCGGTCCCAAGGCACTTGATCCACGGCTTTGTGCATCAAGGGGTCAATGAGCGAAGCCGGGCGCTTGCCGCGGGGAGTGTCGCTGGTGTTGAAAAACACTGCCCAACATAGCCCATCGTGTCGTATGACCAACAAGGTGGAAGTACCTCCCAAATAGCCCATGTGCCAAAGGTCGTACTGTCCCGGCTCCACTTCCCGAACCCGCCAGCCCAAACCGTAATAGGACCTGTTTGGGGCTTTGTCGTTTTGGGTTGGGGATTTTTGGTGTGGGCGTTTTGCAGGCAAGGGTTTTTCCGGCTCAGGGGGGCGGGCCACGATTTGGCGAAAGCTCTCAGGAGAAAGCAGAGCCCCTGGTTCCCCTTGAGCCGAGGCCTGCACCGCAGCGGCAAACCGCACCATACCAGGAGCCGAAGCGATCCAGCCGCCCACCGCATCCAGCGTTTCCAGCGACCAGGTGCCGTAGGGGACGGGCACAGGTTGGGCAAAGCGGTGGGCAAAAACGCAAAACCCCGTTCGGGGCCCTCGGGTGTAGTAGTGCACTTCGTCCGGGGCGCGTTGGGCGAGAAAAGTTCGTCCCAATCGGGCTCCTTGGGCCCCCACCGGGCGAAGCAC
>JAJRRR010000231.1 GCA_024279285.1 Planctomycetota bacterium | reverse complement strand
CGCAAGGGCACCTCCAGCACCCCAACCAGATTGAACGCATACCAGAAAGCCGCCACGCTATAGAGCAGAAACAACACCCGAGCGCTGAACTGCTGAAGCAGGGGGCTGAGTTTCAAAGAAGCCACTCCCACGGTCAACCCTAGGGTGATCAATGCCAGATGAGCTGGTCCGGCCAGGGAGGAGAAGAGCAGTGCTCGGGCTTCCCAGCCGCGTTGTTGGAGGCGCGATCCCACACCACGCAGTATCCCGGCCGCCACGCGACCCAAGAGCAGCCCGACAAAAATCGCTCCGGCCAACACTACCCATTCCCGCCAGGTGTTCTCTCGCCATAGAACCGGAAGCTCTAAGCGTTGGAAGAAGGAGCGCACGGTGGGCTGGGCTTGATCGGCTTGGCCTTCTTGGGGCTGGGAATCCGCTTCTTGGGAGGCCATCTGAGGCAACCCGGGCACCTGGGCCCAAACCTCGTCCACCCCCCAGCTCAGACCACTCCAAACCACCAGCCAAACTGCCCAGCAGAACAAACGCCTCCTGCACCCACGACCGCTCATACCCACTCCCCACTTCTGCGAGCCCCTTCAGTCCCAGAAGCAACTTCCTGGATCATAAGCCCCCCAGCCCAAGACGCAAGAGTCCGTACAACTTGGGCAGTGAGTCCTCCTCCCTGAAAATCTCCCCCGGTGGCCAAGCAGCCTGCAGATCGTGAGCCATTGGCAAGGGCCGATCGGGCAGACAAAAAAACAGCAGCGCCGAAGCGCTGCTGTCGGATTCGTCTTGAAAGGGCAGTTATTTGGCCTTCTTGAACCCTTTGCTGGTGTTGCCAAAGACCATCTTCAGCTTCTGCTGGTCCGAAGCTCGCAGGAAACGGCCTTTGCACCCGTCGCAGCAGAAGCAGATGTGCACACCTTTGAATTCCACTTTAGTGGCCGGATTGAGCTTGCGTCCGGTCAGAGGGCAGGCTTTGAGCTTGATTTGGCCGGTTTGATACAGTTGCAAATTGGTGGCAGCGGTAAATTTGTCAGGGTTTTTCTTGAACGCCTTCAGGCAGTTGCCACAACAGAAGTGGACGGTGAAGCCTTTGTGCTGGGTTTTGCAGTTGGCTTTGGCCGCCCGGCCCGACACCGGACAGGTCGCCTTGAAGCCCTTTTGACCCTCGTCGCCGGCTTGAACCAAACCGAGCGTGCCCACCAAGGTCAGCACAGCCAGCAGACCTACACGCGCTTTCATGGCACTTCTCCTTTTGGAAAAAGGAACAAACTACCTCACCGTGGCAAACCTCACCGGCGGCCCTTAACCAATACCGCTTGTACCCTCCCGGGCGCAAAAGTCAACGACTTTGTGCCAATTGTGCGCGAATTAACTGGCCTTTCAAGTTTCTTCTCCTTACGCACTTCGCAGCGCTTTTGTTCACCCGAAAAGGGGATTACACTAAAGGTTCTCTGGTTTCCCCAGCTTGCGAGGATTTCGGTTATGCGCGGGATGGCACTTGGTTGGATCCTTGGTGCGTTGAGCATCGGGGCAGCCTTGGCCCAGGAGCAGATCGTCTTTGAAAAACAGGTCCTGGACGATCGTTTTCGCAGCGAGGGGGTGGCCGTAGGGGATTTCAACCACGACGGGCGTCTTGACATCGCCGCTGGCTACCTCTACTACGCCGCTCCCGATTGGAAACCCGTGCCCGTGGCCCACGATCCCCCTCCGCAGTTCAACCCCAAAAGCTACAGCGCCAGCTTCGTCAACCACGCCGAAGACCTCAACGGGGACGGCTGGGTGGACTTGATCGTGGTGGGCTTTCCGGGCAAGGAAACCCGATGGTACGAAAACCCTCAAGGCAAACCCCAATTGTGGAAAAAGCACATCCTGCTGCAAGAGACCAGCAACGAAAGTCCTACCTTTGTGGACATAGACGGAGACGGGAAGCGAGAGCTGATTTGTGCTTCAGGCCGCCGCTACGGGTTTGCCCGACGAAGTGCCGAGCCGACGGCCCTGTGGAGCTTTGTCCCGATCTCGGAGGCGGTTCCCCAATGGGCCAGGCGTTTTTATCACGGTCTGGGCGTGGGCGACATCAACGGCGATGGCCGCCTGGATGTGGTGATCCCCGACGGGTGGTGGGAAGCTCCCAAGGATCGCAACCAAGGGCCTTGGACCTTCCATCCTGCCCGGCTTGGAGGACCGTGTGCCCAAATGCATGTGTTTGACATTGACGGAGACGGCGACGCCGATGTGCTCTCCAGCAGCGCTCACAACTTCGGCATCTGGTGGCACGAGCAAACTCCCCAAGGCTGGAGGACCCACGAAATCGACCGCAGCTTCTCCCAAACCCATGCCTTGTGCGTGGCCGACATCAACGGTGACGGGCTGCTGGATTTTGTCACGGGCAAGCGTTGGTGGGCACACGGAGGACGCGATCCCGGGGGAGATCAGCCGGCGGTGATGTACTGGTTTGAACTACGCCGCGAAAAAGGACAAGTGCAGTGGATTCCTCACCTGTTTGACCACAACAGCGGCATCGGAACCCAGTTTGTAGTAACCGATGTAGATGGCGACGGGCTGCTAGATGTGGTCACTTCCAACAAAAAAGGCGTGTTCTTCTTCCGCCAACGAAGACGCTAGCTTGCGAAAAGCTTATTCAGCAATGTCTTGGCTCCACAGCCGCGCGGGAGTAGGCGGGACCAGTTCAATCAGGTGATTGGGGCGCCCTGGACGCTTCTGAAGTAAAAAAGCATCGTAGAGTTTCCCGTCGGCCGTTCGGGCCTCATATCGCAGGTGAAAGCCCCGAATTGTGATGATCTGAAACAACTGTGTGTTTTCGGCCACGCGTCGCATAAAGGGCTTTGGGGCCAAGCGATACATCTTGGGCCCACTGACCGACACCACATACACCGTGCCCCCGAGGTCTTGGACTCTCAGCCCAGTGGGAACATTCTGCTCCGGCTCCTGGGAGGAGGGGTCTTGTGCCCGCATCAATCCGGTTCGGGCATAAGTGTGGTCATGCCCTTGAAGCACCAGGTCCACCCGATAGCGATCAAACAGCTTTTGCCAGACCCGACGCAGGTGAGGATTGTCCCGACCCCGCGAAGCCGAGTAAATCGGATGATGAAAGGTCACAATCGTCCAGCGGTTGGGATTTTCTGACAGCACTTTTTCCAGCCATTGGGCCTGCTCGGAGATGTCCTGATTGGAGTTAAGGCTGATGATGCGCACCTGCTGGTAGTCAATGTAGTACACGGTTTCTTCCAGTCCTGGGGGCCCGTGCGTGGGAAAAGCGAACATGGGACGCCACAAGGGGGTCAACTGGCGACGCAGACCCTGTCGCACATACTCGTGATTGCCTGGGGTGGCGATGGTGGGAACCATGCGCACGGCGAACCCACCGGCTTCAAACCACTGGCCCCATTCCTCGTCCCGATCCCCCCGATTGACCAGGTCCCCGGCATGCAGAAAAAACGCTGCGCGGGGGGCATGGACAAACGCTTCCCGAACCACCCGAGACCACATGGACCGGATCAGGTTTTGGGCATCGCCGAAATAGACGAAGCTGAAGGGGGCCGGTCCGTCCTGGGCGGTGCGAAAGTGGTTCCACTCACTCCAGTGTTCGGCTCCGTCCCCCACCCGATAGGCATACTTCGTGCCGGGCTTCAGGTCCGAAAAACGCACCGTGTGGTACTTCACCACGCCTTGGTCGGTGTGGACCAATTGCGAAATGGCTTTTACTTGCACGGCGTGTTTGGTGAAGGTGGGCCCTGGCCCAGCCGGAGCAATCTGTCCCCAGCCCTCCTCCACCTCCGCACTGGTGCGCCAGGTGACGCAGATGCTTCGGGCAGGATCGCCGTCCCAAGTCAGCACGATCCGATCCGGAGTCCGGGTGGCCGGATAAAGAGGGAGTTTCTTGGGAACCGAATCGGTTTTTTCCTGGGGGGCGGAAGCACCGGGTGCGTGGGGGGGATGGGCCAGGAGCTCATTGCAGCTTGCCGTCCCCCACACCACCAGCCAACCGATCCAAAAAACGGCCCAGCCCACCAGCTTCCGCCTCGCCACCTCGTGCACGATTGGTCCTCCTGATTTGGAGATTGGCACTTGTACCGGTTTTCACTGGCAGTTTTCGAGCAGCTTTTTCCAAGGTGCTTTGCACCTGGGCATTTTACGGCTATGCTGCCTCTGGCCCTAGTGCATGGAGCTTGGCGTTTTCCAGCACGCTTTGGTTTGCAAAACCAGGCCCTTTGTGTCTTGCTGTGCCGAATTGTCCACCACCATGCAACAAGAGCGTTTTTTTGGTCAAGTGCCGGTGGTTTCCAACGAGCCACTGGCTCGAGACACTTGGCTCCTGCGGCTGGATGCTCCGGCGGTGGCCCGAACCATCTGGCCCGGCCAGTTTGTCATGCTCCGCATCCCCGGCTGTCAAGACCCCCTGCTGGGCCGAGCCTTCGCCCTTTGGGACACCCAAGAAACCCTCTCCGGAGGGCCGCGATACTTGGAGCTAGGCTACTTGGTGGTGGGCAAAATGACTCGGGCCATGCGTAATCTCCATCGGGGCCAGAAGGTGGAGCTGTGGGGGCCACTGGGCAACGGGTTTTCGGAGTTTGAGGTGGATCACCTGGTGCTGGTTGCCGGTGGAATTGGGCAAACCCCTTTTGTGGCTCTGACCCATGCCGCCCTGCACCAGCGAAGCTATGGCCACCCGGCTCGTCGCTATCGGGCAAGAAAGGTGACCTTGTGCTATGGCACCCGAAGCGCGGAGCTGCTGGCCGGAGTGGAACACTTTCAACGCCTAGGGGTGGAAGTGCTGCTGAGCACCGACGACGGCACGGCTGGCCATCGGGGGTTGGTGACCGAAGTGTTCCAAAAACTCCTGCCCAGGCTATCTGGCACTTCGGTCTTGGTCATCGCCTGCGGACCAGAGCCCATGATGGTCCAAACGGCTCAACTGGCCCTGCAACATCAACTGCCATGCTGGCTATCGCTGGAGGCTCCGATGGCCTGTGGTATTGGGATCTGTTGTAGTTGCGTAGTGCCGGTTCGTCGGGGCCAAGGTTGGGACTACTGCCGCAGTTGTCTGCAAGGACCGGTCTTCGACGCCCAACAACTCTGCCTGGAACAAATGGCCTAGTCCCGGGCGTTTTTCTTTTGGGTAAACCCCACCGGGTTGTGCCATTTTTTGCCGGGTTTTCGGGGCTTAGTGCCGGGTGCTTTCTTGCCTGTTTTGGGGATTGCCAGCCCCGTTTCTCGTGAAAGAAAATGCGCACACATTTTGAGCAAAAACATCACAATTTTTCCAAATATCTTCCAAAATAGCGTCTGATAAACACCAAAAATTATCAAAAGACTGTTGCAATTTGTCCAAATCTTGTTAATCTAGTTCACTGGAAATGATCGTTTTCGTTCAGGAATGAGGCGCAAGGAGCCGTGCTAGCCAGCGAACGGCGTCACCGGGTGTTGGAGTTGGTCCGGCTTCGGGGCGGGTTTGCCTCCTTGCCGGAGTTGGCCAAGGAGCTTCAGGTCTCGCAATCCACTCTGCGGCGGGACCTGGAGCACCTGGAGCGCACCGGGGTGGCCCGACGCACCCGAGGAGGAGTGCTTTACACAGGGAGTTTTCCCGGACTGCCGCATTTTCAACTGCGCGAGCCAGCCCAGTGGGAAAAGAAGCGGGCCATTGCTCGAGCCGCTGCGGCGCTGATCCAAAACGGAGACACCTTGCTTCTGGATGGCGGTAGCACCACTTACGAGCTGGCTCGGCTCTTGGTGGGACGCCCCTTGCAGATCGTCACCAACTCACTGCCGGTGGCCAACTTGTTTGCCGCCAATGCGTTTGCCGATCTGGTGCTAGTCGGCGGCATTGTCTATCCGCGGACTGGAGTGGCTCTGGGCTCCATGGCCATCCAAATGCTACAGCACATCAATGTCCGACGCAGCCTGTTGAGTGTGGCCGGAATCAACGAGCGCGGGTTTTTCAACTCCAACTTGCTGCTGGTGGAAACAGAACGGGCCATGATGCAAGCCGCCGACGAAGTGATCGTTCTGGCCGACAGTACCAAGTTCGGCCACAAAAGCCTGGCTTTTCTGGCCCCCCTGGAACGAGTGGACTGCATCGTGGCCGACGAGGAGCTTTCGCCCAAGTGGCAGGAACGGATTCGTCGGGCAGGAGTGCGCCTGGTGCTGGCTCCTCTGGAGCCGGAAGAAAAAGCGGCAGAAGAAGAGCAAGACGCCAAGCCCCCCAAGTCCACTTCTCGAAAAAAGGATTCCCGACGATGAGCACGGCAACCGTGGATCGTCAGTTGGTAGAGCAGATTGTGCGTCAGGTGGTTCGGGCCCACTTGGGCTCAAACGGCAAGCCTTCTCCGGTTCAAAAGCCCAAGCTGGTGGTGAGTATCTCGGCCCGACATGTCCACCTGACCCAGGAGCATGTGGAAAAGCTCTTCGGTCCCGGCCACAAGCTTACTCCCGAAAAGCCGCTTTATCAGGAAGGCTTTTACGCAGCCAAGGAAACGGTGATGCTCATCGGCCCCAGACGGCGCATGTTGCCCAATGTTCGGGTGCTAGGGCCCACTCGGCCCCATAGCCAAGTGGAGCTGGCTTTCACCGACGCGATTTCCCTGGGCATAGATGCTCCGGTGCGGCTCTCCGGGGACATAGAGGGCACTCCCGGGTGCGTGCTGGTGGGACCGGCAGGGGCCGTGGAGCTGGAGCAAGGGGTGATTCGGGCCAAGCGCCATGTGCACATGAATCCCCAAGAAGCCGCCTACTTTGGAGTACAACACGGAGATTTGATGAACCTTCGGGTGGAAAGTCCCTGCCCGGGTGTGTTGGAAGGGCTTGTGGTGCGCGTGGATCCCAACGCCAAGCTGGAAGTGCACCTGGACACCGACGAAGGCAACGCCCTGGATGTGGAACACGCCACCTGTTGCGAGCTGTTCAAGCCATAGCTTCCCAGGGCTTGGCCCTCAGCAGACAAGAGGTTCGAAGTCATTTGCCTGTGAATACACCAAGCGGTGGTTGGTTTCGGGGCCCAACGGAGATGAGGCACTTTGGGTGTTTTTGAGGTCCTTTCCGTAGGAGGTTTTGCTCATGGCCAAAACGATGGAAGCACTCGGAATGATTGAAACCAAGGGTTTTGTGCCCCTGGTGGAAGCCACCGATGCGATGATGAAAGCCGCCAATGTGGAGTTCCTTGGCTGGGAAAAAGCCGGCAGTGCGTTGGTCACCGCCTATGTCACGGGCGATGTGGCGGCGGTCAAAGCGGCCGTGGACGCCGGCGCAGCGGCGGCCGCCCGACTGGGAGAGGTGATCTCCGTGCAGGTCATCCCTCGCCCGCACGAAGACCTGGGCAAAGTCATCCCACAGCCCAAAGCGGCCAAAGCCCCGCGTGGCTAACCTGAAAGCTTGACCGCAAAAAGCTGTGGCCAACTTCCGGTGTTTGCTGTTTTCCCACTCCTCTTGTCCCACAAAAGGAGAACGCCATGAACGACGCCATCGGACTGATTGAAACCAAAGGCTTGGTAGCCCTGGTCGAAGCCACCGACGCCATGGCCAAAGCAGCCAATGTGCAGATCATCAAAAAGGTTCACATCGGCGGAGGTTATGTGACCACGGTGGTTCGCGGAGATGTAGGCAGTGTGCGTGCGGCTGTGGAAGCCGGAGCTAACGCGGCTAGTCAGGTGGGAGAACTGGTGGCCAGCCACATCATCCCTCGGCCCGCCGAAGGGGTGATTGAAGCCTACTTGGCCTAAGCGGCCCTGCCCTCAAACGCACTGCCCATGCAGAGCAGGAAAGTGCCATGAAAATCCTGGTGGCCAATCTGGGTTCCACGAGCTTCAAGTTCCGTCTGTTCCAGATGGAACAAGAGCAACTCGTGGCTCACGGCGCCGTGGAGCGCATCGGAGACCAGCAGAGCCGGTGGTGGGTGCAGATCGGCTCCTGGCGCAGCGAAGGCCAACAACCGGTGGCCGATCATGCCCAGGCTCTGCAACTGTGCCTGGATCAACTGGCCCATCCCCAGCATGGATGCCTGCGCAGCGGACAGGATGTGGCCGCAGTGGCTTTCAAGGCGGTGCACGGAGGGCGGTTCCAAGGGGTGCACCTGGTGGACGAGCAGGTGCTGAGGGCCATGGAGCAAATGTCTCCCGTGGCGCCGGCTCACAATCCGCCTTACATTCGGGCCATGCGGATGCTGCGAGAGGCGTTTCCCGGCATCCCGCTGGTGGCCGCTTTTGAACCCAACTTCCACCAGACCATCCCCAACCGCAACCGCTACTATGCAGTGCCTTATCATTGGGCCCAGGAGTTTCAAGTGCTGCGTTGGGGATTTCACGGAGCCAGCCATCGCTGGATAGCCACGCGGATGCGCGAGCTGTTGGGCCGGGAGCACTATCGGGTCATTTCCTGCCACTTGGGCGGGTCCAGCTCCCTGTGCGCCATCCGCGACGGCCAAAGCGTGGCTACCAGCATGGGCATGAGCCCTCAAAGTGGTCTGCCCCAGAACAACCGCACCGGCGATCTGGACCCTTATGCCCTGTTGGTGGTGATGCAACGCACCGGCCGATCTCTGGAAGAGCTGTTGCAAGAGTTGGCCTCGCAGGGAGGTCTGTTGGGCCTAAGCGGGCTGAGTGGGGATGTGCGCGACTTGGAACAAGCCGCTTCGGAGGGTCACGCCCAGGCCCAACTGGCCCTGGATGTGTTCGTCTCGGCCGTGCGGCACTACCTGGGTGCCTACTTGGTGGAGTTGGGCGGAGCCGAGGCCATCGTCTTAACTGGTGGCATCGGACAAAACAGCCCCCGAATCCGCCAAGCCGTGTGCCAAGACCTGCAAGAGCTAGGCGTGGTGCTGGACCCTCAGGCCAACGAGCAACTACGCAGCGAGGGCACTTTCCATGCTCCCAACAGCCGCATTCAGCTTTGGGTCGTGCCGACCAACGAGGAGCTGATCGTGGCGCGCCAGGCCCGACAACTCCTGGAGGAACAAGGTCATGTTCGTAGCTAAAGTGACCGGCACGGTGGTGGCCACCCAAAAGGTGCAGCAAATCGTCGGTCAAAAACTGCTGGTGGTGGAACCCTATCGCATCGACCAGCAGACCCGTGATCGCCTCTACCCCATCGGACGCACCTTTGTGGCGGTGGACACGGTGGGAGCCGGATTGGGAGAGATGGTGCTGATCGTTCAAGGTTCCAGCGCTCGGCTCACCCCTGAGACCCGAAACCTCCCCGTGGACACCGCCATCATCGGCATTGTGGACCGCGTGGATGTGGACGGTCGCTGCTTGTTCCGACGCCAAGACCAGCCTCCGGCCCAAAAAAACACCTCTTCCTGATCACCATTGCCCACAGCCCTTCCCCGGTTTCCTGGTTCGGAAAATCAGCCCACTTTTGCCAAAAAGCGAGGTGAACCATGAACGCCGCAACCGAACAACTGATCCGCACCGTGGTAGAGGAAGTGCTGGCGGCCATGAAGCACGCGCCCCAGCCCCTGCACGCCGCATCTTATGAAGGCCGTCATGGTGTGTTCACCTGTGTGAACGAAGCTGTGGCTGCTGCTCTGGAAGCGTTTGATCGGCTTTCACGCCTGCGCCTGGAAGATCGCAAACGCATCATTGACCACATCCGCCGCATCTCCATCGAACAGGCGGTGGAGTTGGGCACGATGGAGTTTGAAGAAACCCAAATCGGCCGTTTGGAACACAAGATCGAAAAGCTCAAGGTGCTAGGCCAGCTCACCCCAGGGGTGGAGTTTTTGCAGGCTCGGGTCTTCAGCGGCGACTACGGCTTGGCCGTGGAGGAATTCGCCCCCTTTGGCGTCATCGGTTGCATCACTCCAGTGACCCACTCGCTGCCCACCATCACCGGCAATGCCATCAACATGATCGCCGCCGGCAACACGCTGGTGGTGAATCCCCATCCGGCCGGAAAACGCGTGGCCACTGAAGGCATCCGGCGGTTCAACGAAGCGATTCACCGCGACTTGGGAATTGACAATCTCATCTGCGTAATTGCCGAACCCACCTTGGAAACCGCCCAGGCCATCTTCACGCATCCAGATGTGGCCTTGATTTGCGTCACTGGGGGGCCAGCAGTGGCTCGGGCCGCGCTGGCCAGCTCCAAGCGAGCCATCGTCGCCGGTCCTGGAAACCCGCCCGTGGTGGTCGACGAAACCGCCGACCTGCGCCGTGCCGCACGCTGCATCATCAAAGGGGCTGCCTACGACAACAACCTGCTGTGCATCGGCGAAAAGGAAGTGTTCGTCGTGGAGGAGGTGTTTGATGAGTTGATGGACGCCATGAGCCAGGCAGGAGCCGTGCGCCTCAATCCCCAGGAAGTGGACGCCTTGACCCAAGTGGCCATCGTGCCCGCGGGCAAGGATCAACACCTGGCTCCCAGCAAGGAACTGTTAGGCAAAGACGCAGCCGTGTTGGCCCGAGCCATCGGCAAGTCGGTCCCTCCACGCACCGAGCTACTTTTTGGCGAAACCGATCACACCAACCCCTTCGTCTCGGTGGAGCAAATGATGCCGTTTGTGCCGTTTGTGCGGTGTCGGGATGTGGACGAGGCCATCGCGTTGGCCAAAAAGTACGAACACGGTTTCCGACACACGGCCGTGATCCACTCCACCAATGTGCGGAACATGACCAAGATGGGCCGAGCCTTGGACACGACCTTGTTTGTGAAAAACGGACCCAGCATGGCCGCCCTGGGAATCGGTGGAGAAGGCTATCTGTCCTTTTCCATCGCCACCCCCACCGGAGAAGGCGTGACCACTCCGCTGACTTTTACCCGATTCCGTCGTTGCTCCCTGATCGGCGACCTGCGTGTGGTGGGCCACCCGGATGTGGGTCCTCCGGAGGTGTAGCTCGTCGGAACAAAAGTGGTTTGTTGCCATTGGGATTTGCAGGCAAGTTCCGTTTTTTCGGAAGCGTTCCTGAACGATGCAACGAGCACTGGTAGTGGGCACAGCCACCGGAACGATCAAGCACCCCAGCCTCCAGGGCTGGAAGCTGTTGGTGGTGCAGCCCCTGTTGGCCGACGGGCGCACGCCGGATGGGGACCCGCTGCTGGTGGTCGATCCCACTTCGGCCACGCTAGGCGATCGGGTCATCATCACCAGCGACGGCCCTGCCGCCCGAGAGCTCCTAAAAGATGAGCACACGCCGGTACGCTGGAGCGTGATTGGACGCGAAGACTCATGACTGGGCAAGCAGAACTGGTGCGGCGAATTGTGCAAGAGGTGCTGGCCCGACTGGACCAGCATGCCGCCCCTACGCGCCCGGAACCCCAGGAAAACTTGCCCTCGGACCAGGTTCGCTGGCAACAACCGGTGCTGACCGCCCAAGGGGTGGAAGAACTGCCCGAGGGAGTTCGGGAACTGGTGCTTCCGTCCCGATGCGTCGTTACCCCTTGGGCCCAAGAGCTGGCCCGCCAGCGAGGACTGCGGCTCCACCGAGCACCACTCTCTGAACAAGCAGCCGAAAAGCCTCCCTTGCTGGTGTTGGCTGTGCCAGGACCAGCAGCCCCGCTGACGCAAGGGCTTGGGCTGTCCGTGCCTTGGAAACCCTTGCCTTCGCTGGGACTGGATCAAGGAGTGCAAGAACTGGCTCAAGCCGTGCGCCTGGGGGGACATCGGGCGTTGATTTGGGCCCAACAGCCCCTGGTGGCTACCTGCGCGGCCAATCGCCACCCACCCCTGCGAGCCGTCACCGGAACCCAACCCTGGCAACTTCGCCAGGACGCTGCCCAAGTGGCTGCCAACTGCCTGGTCCTTCAGCCCCGGACCCTGGCCCCAGCCGCCGCTAAGGCCCTGATCCGCTGGTTTGCCACTCGTCCTTTAGAACCTGTGCCTGAACCTTTGAAAGGATAAACCATGCGCATCGGTCAAGTCATCGGCACGGTGACCTTAAGTCATGCTCATCCGGCGCTTCGGGCCGGAACATTTAAGATCGTGGTTCCCTTTAATTTAGAACAACTTCAAGCCCGCAAGGCTCCGAAGCGCGAGGCTTTGATAGCTTTGGACCCTTACGGAGCTGGTGAGGGCTCTTTGGTGGCCTTTTCCGAAGGTCCCGAAGCGGCTCAGCCCTTCCGCCCTGAGCTAAAGCCCCTGGACGCCTCCGTGGCCGTGGTGCTGGACCATGTTGAGCTAGGCCCTTTGCCTAACCGAAAGGAAAAAACTACTTAGGTTTCCATCAATGGATTTCAAAAATACTTCAACCGCGAAAACAAACAGGAGAAACAACCATGAACCTTTACAAAATCAAGCAAGAGATTTGCGAAATCGGTCGCAGGATCTACAATCGTGGGTTCGCCGCAGCCAACGATGGCAATATCAGCTACCGCATCAGCGAAAATGAAGTGCTTTGCACCCCCACAATGCACTGCAAAGGATTTTTGACTCCTGAAGATTTGTGCATTGTGGACATGGAAGGAAATCAAATCTCAGGGCGCAAGAAGCGATCCAGTGAGATTCTTTTACATTTAACGATTATGAAAGCCCGGCCCGATGTGAAGGCCGTGGTGCACTGCCACCCACCACACGCAACGGCCTTCGCCGTGGCCCGAGAGCCTATCCCTCAATGCGTGTTGCCCGAGGTGGAAGTCTTCCTGGGTGATGTGCCAATCACCAAATACGAAACTCCCGGCACCCAGAAATTCGCCGATACGGTATTGCCGTTTGTTCACAAAGCCAATGTGATCATTCTGGCCAATCATGGCACGGTGAGCTATGGCGAGACGGTAGAACGGGCCTACTGGTGGACGGAGATTTTAGATGCCTACTGCCGGATATTAATGCTTGCCCGCAGCCTGGGCCGCATCAATTATTTCACCGAACCTCAAGTGCGCGAGCTTCTGGAGTTGAAAAGCCGGCTAGGATTCACCGATCCCCGGCTTGATCCGGAAATGAAAAACTGCGACCTGTGCGGTAACGATGTGTTTCGTGACAGTTGGACCGAAACCGGGGTGCAACGCCTGGCTTTTGTTCCGCCTGAGCCTACCCGATCGTGTTCCCGTCGTTCAGACAGTCCAACCGTGCGTCGCAACGGACACACTTCGTCCCAACTGGATGAGGAAACTTTGGTCCAGATCATCACGGATCAAGTGTTGCGAGAACTTCAGAAAAAGTAAATCGGAACCCTCTGGCCCTTCAAGGAGTTTGCGTCCATGAAAGTTAGCATCATCGGTGGAGGTGGTTTGGTTGGCTCTTGTGCGGCCTTTGCGCTTCAAGCTGGTGGGATTGTTCGGGAAATTGTTCTTTTAGATGTAAATCGTGATGTGGCCGAAGGCCATGCTTTAGACCTGCTACATGGCACCCCATTGATGGCCGATCAGTGCATCAAGGCCGGAGGATATGAAGACATTCCCGATTCAGATTTAATTTGTATCACTGCCGGACTCCGACGCAAACCCAACGAAAGCCGTTTGGACTTGATCAACAGAAATGTAGATCTTTTCGTTTCCATACTGGATCAAGTGCAACAAGCCGGATTGCGTCAGGATGCCATTGTGCTGGTGGTGAGCAACCCGGTGGACATTTTAACCTATCTGGCTGTAGATCGGTTGGATCTGCCGTGTCGGCAGGTCATTGGCCTGGGTACTCAGTTGGACACGATTCGCTTTAGCAGTTTGATTGCCCAAGAGCTTCAAGTTCCACCGACCAGCGTTTCGGCCTTGATTTTGGGAGAGCATGGCGATTCCATGGTTCCAATCTGGTCCAGTGCTACGGTGGCCGGACTCTCCCTGGACAAATGGCCCGATTGGAGTCCCCAGAAAGCCGCCAAGATTTTTGAGCGCACGCGAGG
>JAJRRR010000230.1 GCA_024279285.1 Planctomycetota bacterium | reverse complement strand
GATCCGAACCCTGTTCCTTCGAGGTGGGGTGTGGTTGGTACTGTTGGCTTTAGGGCTGCAAGATGCCCGGGCGGAGAACTGGCCTCAGTGGCGAGGCCCTCGTGGGGATGGAACCAGCCGCGAACAAGGGCTCCCTGCCCAATTCGGACCAGAGGAAAACCTCCTCTGGCGCCTGCAACTGCCCGGACCTGGTGGAGCCACGCCGGTGGTTTGGGAAGACCGGATTTTCCTCTCCTCGGTGGGCGAAGACGGCGATGAACTGCTCCTGCTGTGCGTCTCCACCCAAGGAAAGCTCCTGTGGCGTCGTCGGGTTTGTCGGGGGAACCGGTTCGTTCGGGTGGACGAAGGCAATTCCGCCTCGCCCAGTCCCGTGACTGATGGAAAGCATGTTTGGGTGGTGATGGGCACAGGAGTCATGGCCTGTTATGACTTCCAAGGCAATCTGAAGTGGAAGCTGGACCTGAACCGCCGCTTTGGGCCCATCGTGCTCCAGTTCGGATACACTTCCACGCCGGTTCTGGATGGGGATCGGCTTTATGTGCAGCTCATCCACGGCGAAGGTAACCCCCGCACCCAAGAGTCCAAAGTCCTCGCCTTGGACAAGCACACCGGAGAGGTGGTTTGGGTCCAGGTGCGGCGGAGCGATGCTCGGGCCGAATGTGAGCATTCGTATGCTTCGCCGGTTCTGTATCGGGACGGAAAACAAGAGTTTTTGCTCACACACGGAGCCGATTATGTGGTGGCCCACCGGCTCCAGGACGGTCAAGAGCTGTGGCGTTGTGGGGGCTTGAACGGCACCCCACGCTACAATCCCACGCTCCGCCTGGTAGCTTCGCCAGTGGCGGTACCAGGGTTGATCGTGGTCCCTTCGGCCAAAAACGGCCCCGTGTTGGGCATTGCTCCGGGAGGACGAGGCGACATTTCTCACTCGCGTTGGGTCCGCTGGCGCTTGCCCCGAAACACGCCCGATGTCCCCTCTCCCTTGATCTACCAAGGGCTGGTTTACCTATGTCGGGAAAACGGCAATCTGCTGTGCCTGGACGCTCAAACCGGTCAGGTGATTTATCACCGACGCACGCATCGGCAGCGTCATCGGGCCTCGCCGGTGCTGGCCGATGGAAAACTTTACTTGTGCGCCCGAGACGGCGTCATCACCGTGGTCCAGGCCGGCCGACAGTTCCGCATCCTGGCTCAAAACGACCTTCAGGAACCTCTCTCCGCTTCTCCGGCCATTTCCGGGGGACGGATTTACTTGAGGACCTATCGGGCCCTGTACGCGTTCGGATACCGCTAATTAGGCCAGGATGGGCCGAGGGCCATGACCGACATTGAGCTGTACGACTACCCACTCCCTAAGGAGCTGATTGCCCAGTACCCACTGCCCAACCGCAGTGATGCCCGACTGCTGGTTTTGTCGCGCGAGACGGGCCAGATGGAGCATCGCCATGTGAGGGATCTGCCGCAAATCCTTCGTCCTGGCGACACTTTGGTGCTGAACAACACCAAAGTCATTCCGGCCCGACTGGTCGGCTACCGCCAACGCACTGGGGGATTTTGGGAAGGGCTGTTTTTGGAGCAGGACGCCCAGGGGCTATGGCGTCTGTTGTGCCGCACGCGGGGAAAACTGCAGCCGGGAGAGCAGGTGGTGCTTCGGGACCGGGAAGGTCGGGACGAATGGACTCTGGAGCTGCTGACCCGACTGGACGATGGCTCCTGGGTGGCCCGACCTCAGAAAAACGCTCCTGCGGTGGAAGTGCTTCAGCGGTTAGGCCGGGTGCCCCTGCCCCCTTACATCCGCAAAGGACGCATGACCCCTTCGGACCTCCACCGCTATCAGACCGTCTATGCCCAACGCCCCGGCTCCGTGGCCGCCCCCACGGCCGGGCTGCACTTCACCCAGGTGCTCTTGGAACGATTGCAACAGGCCGGGATTGAGATTCAGTATGTGACGCTTCATGTGGGCCCAGGCACTTTTCGGCCTATCAAAACCGACCAGGTGGAAAAACACACCATGCACGCCGAATGGGGAGAAGTGACTCCCCAAGTGGTGCAGGCCCTCCAACGGACCCGTGCTCAAGGCGGACGCGTGGTGGCCGTGGGCACCACCACCGTACGCGTGCTGGAAACCGCCGCCCGAAGCGGCCAACTCCAACCCTGGAAAGGTTGGACCCGACTCTACATCACCCCAGGCTTCCAGTTCCATGCCATTGATGCCCTGATGACCAACTTCCATCTACCCCGATCCACGCTGTTGGTGCTGGTCTGCTCGTTTGCTCCGCGGGAGCTGGTGCTTCGGGCTTATGAAGAAGCGATCCGGTTGCGGTATCGCTTCTACAGCTACGGAGATGCCATGTTGATTCTCTAGCTGACGCACTGTTGGCGGAAGCGTTCCAAATCGCTTTGCTTGCCCATGACGATGATGGTGTCGCCGGGTTGGAAGGCCAGTTCTGGGCCGGGATTGAAGTGCATCTGGCCATCGGCCCTCTTGACCGCCACCACCAACAGCCCATACCGTCGCCGTGCGTCTATCTGCTGAATCGTCTGCCCCACAATGGCACTGCCCTCGGGAATCTGCACTTCGTCCAGGTGGTAGTCAATCATCCCGGGCGTGGTGACCAGTTCCAACAGCTCCACGGTGGAGGGTCGGAGGATCATGTGGGCAATTTGCTGGGCTCCGATGGCCGCCGGCAAAATGACCCGATCCGCTCCTGCCTGAATGAGCTTTTTGCGCGTGGAGAACTGCTCACCTCGGGCAATGATGCGCAGGCGGCGGTTGAGATTTCGGGCGGTGAGGGTGATGAACACATTTTCGGCGTCGCTGGGGAGGGCGGTGACGAGCACTCGGGCCCGTTCTATCCCGGCCCGCTTCAGCACCTCCTCCTCCACTGCGTTGCCCAACAGGGCCAGAAAGCCGCAAGTTTGGGCCTCGGAAACCCGCTCGGTGCTGTGGTCCACCACCACCAGCGGCACTCGGTGCTGCTGGAGCTGTTGAGCCACCATTTGGCCCATCCGCCCAAAGCCGCACAAAACCACATGATCCTCCAGCCGCTCCATTTCACGCTCTTGGCGTAGCACGCCCAAGGCCCGAGCAATCTCTCCCTCGGTCATCATCTGGATCATTCCCCCGATGGTGTAAGCTGCCAGAGTGATTCCCGTGGCAATGACGACTATTGTGAACAGCTTTTCCAGCGGTTGCAGGTCGGAGTGTTCGGTGTAGCCAACGGTGGAGATGGTGATGACCACCATGTAGAGGGCATCGAGCCATTCGCGTTGGCCCACTATCCGATAGCCCAACACCGCAATGGCCAGAAAGCCCGCCAGCAGGAGCAAACCGCGCTTGATCCGAGTCAGGGGATCGTTCATGTGGTGTACTGGGAATTGAAGCGGACATATTCTTCGGTCAAGTCAGTGGTCCAGAACCGCACCTGGCCCTCTCCCGAGCCAAAGTCCAGGCGGATGCGCACCAGGCGTTGGTGGCGCATGGATTGGGCCACCTGTTGGACGTCAAACGAGCAGGGCTTTCCTTGAGCGTATATAGGCACGCCGTTGATTTCCAGCACGAGCCGGTCCAGGGGGACTTGCACCGGGGCATAGCCCACGGCAGAGACGATCCGTCCCCAGTTGGGATCGGCCCCGGCCACGGCGGTTTTGACCAGCACGCTTTCGGCCACGGTTTTGGCCACGGCACGGGCCACTTGGCGATTGGGACACCCTTGGACATCCAGTTGGACCACATGAGTGACGCCTTCCCCGTCGTCGGCGATCTGTTGGGCAAGCTCCACACACAGATTTTGCAGGCTCTGGGCAAACCGCTCCTGGGCATGCTCCAGCTCCACTTCTCCGGTGGCCAGCAAAAGCACCGCGTCGCTGGTGCTGGTGTGGCCGTCAATGCTCAAGCAGTTGAACGATTCATCCACCGCTTGCTGGAGCAGGCGTTGGGCCTGCTGAGGGTCCAGCCGGGCGTTGGTCAACAGCACGGCCAACATGGTGGCCATGTTGGGAGCGATCATTCCGGCTCCTTTGGCCAAGCCGCACAAGAGCACTTCCTGGCTTGAGTCAAGTGTGAAGTGGGCCGAAGCGAGCTTGGGCCGCGTGTCGGTGGTCATCATGCCGCGAGCGGCTCGTTCCACATGAGAAACGGTGTTGCCTAAGCTCCGCCACGCTTGCTCAATTCCCCGGAGGATTTTCTCCATAGGCAGGAACTGTCCGATGATCCCCGTGGAGAGGACCAGCACTTGCTCCGTCCGGCATTGAAGCAGTTGGGCCACGGCCTGAGCCATGCGTCGCACATCCTCCTGACCGCGCCTGCCCGTGCAAGCGTTGGCGTTGCCGGAGTTGATCACCACCGCCCGAACCCGATCACTGGGCGTGATGGCCCGATTCCAACCAATCGGAGCCCCAAAGACCCGATTCTGGGTGTAAACCCCTGCCGCAGTGCACTCGCGGTGACTGACAATCAGGGTCAAGTCGGGTTTTTGGGGATTGCGTTTCAGGCCGCAATGGACTCCGGCCACTTGCACACCCTCGGGCAAGCGATGCTCCATCGTCGTGGTTGCCTTAGCGCAAGAGGACCAACGGAACCCGACAAACTCGCTCCCAACATACTCCGCAGAAGCCAAAAGGAAAACGGGCCTGAGGGCAGATGCTCTCGCCTCGGAAGCCCAATTTTCGGACAATCAGCCGCGTTGAGTCTTTGCTTTTCAGGACCTGGCCCGATGCTGCAACGGCAAACCCTTTTCCAGACCCGTTCCCAAACACGACTTGCCGTGGCGTGTGCAGCCGGTGCTGCGGCGCTTTGGGCCAGTATGCCCCCGCTGGAGTGGAGCTGGCTGGTGTGGATAGCTCCTTGGGGCTGGCTGGCTGCTAGCGGACGGTTTTTTCTTTCGTCGGCCTCCTCAGCCTCGGGGCCTTTGTCCGACTCCTTCCATGCCCAACAGACCGTTCGGTGGTGGAATCGTCCGGGCCTGTGGGTGTGGTTTTCGGCCTGGGCGTTCTGGCTCGCCGAGCTTTACTGGCTGCTGCTTCCCCATTGGGCGGGGGTGTTTGGCTGGCTGGCGCTGTCGTTGTACTTGACGGTTTACATTTGGGCCTGGGCTGTTTTGTGCGGCTGGATGGTTCATCGCTGGAAGGTGCCGTTGCCGGTGGCGGCTGCGGTGCTGTGGTGGGCAGGGGAGGTGATTCGGGCACGCTTTTTGGGAGGATTTACGCTGGCTTCGCCGGCTTATGCTCTTTATGCCCATTTGCCCGCCGTGCAACTTGCTGAACTGGTGGGCCAGCACGGGGTCAGCACCTGGGTGATAGCCACTTCGGCCCTGGGCTACTGGGCCCTGCAAGCCCTCTGGCAGCGTCGCCCTCGTCAAGCTCTGTTCCGGCTTGTTTTGGCGGCCTTGTTATTGGGAGGGGGTTGGGGCTACGGACACTGGCGGCTGAAAAACTGGTCTGCCGACTCGCTGCCCCCTTGGAAGGTGGCTTTGATTCAAAGCTCCTTTGACACCGTTTTTGGTCAGTCCCGGCAGCGCATCCTGCAAATGCACCGACAGTGCGAGCAACTGACTCAAGCAGCCTTAGCTGCCGACCCCAGCGTGCAACTCGTCCTGTGGCCCGAGACCATGTTCACCCCTCCGATGCAATGGCTTCGCCCCTATCCGGAGCTTCTGGCTCCCGGTTTTTTGGACCAACTGGCTCAAGTGCACGCTTTGGCTCCCCGGCGTTGGATGATCCTGGGTGTGCATGGGGTGGAGTTTTTGGAGCCGCCGGGAAAAGGGCCTGTGCCGTTGCATCGCTACAACACCGCTGTGCTGGTCAATCCCCAAGGAGCCCTTGTGGCCCGATACCACAAAATGGAACCCATCATGTTCGGCGAATACATTCCCTTGGGGGAGGTGTTTCCATGGCTTTATCGTTTGGCCCCGATGGATCAGGGTTTGGAACCGGGCCGTCAACCGGCAGTGTTTCCCCTGCAAGGCGTTTCGGCCGTGCCCAACATCTGCTACGAAAGCATCCTGCCCCAAGTGGTGCGTTATCAGGTCAATTGGGCAGTGGCTCGGGCCCGACGCGACCGCCTCCCGCCGGTGGGAATGATCGTCAATCTGACCAACAGCGGGTGGTTTTGGGGCTCCAGCGAACTGAAGCTGCACCTGATCAGCCATGTGTTTCGGGCCGTGGAGACGCGGCGCCCGGTGCTGGTGGCCGCCAACACGGGCATCTCGGCCCTGGTCAACGCCCAAGGACGCATCGTCCGACAAGGCCCGCGGCGGAAAGCCACTTTTTTGATCGTCCAGGTTCAACCTCGGGCCGAAAACACGGTTTAT
>JAJRRR010000229.1 GCA_024279285.1 Planctomycetota bacterium | reverse complement strand
TCCGAGCCATGCTCCGCATGTGCCACCGCTTTGCTAAGCGGCTCAAGGTGGTGGACTCGTTGGGCACGCAGTTGACGGCTCGGGAGCTGCTGATTCGGGCTCTGGTGCTGCGGCGACTGCTGAACCGGGAGGTGCTTTCTGCTGGGGAGGAAGAGCGGTTTGTGGGCGTGTTGATCCCCCCTTCGGCCGCAGCAGTGGTGGTCAACGCCGCCCTGGCCCTGGATCGACGCGTGGCGGTCAACCTCAATTTCACCCTCTCCCGACGCGAAATTGACCATTGCATCCACACAGCAGGCATCCGCCGCGTGCTGACCAGCCGCCGCGTGCTGGAGAAGCTCAAACTGGAAATGGACGCCCAAGTGGTGCTGTTGGAAGACCTGCGGCCCAAGGTCCGCTTAAGCGACAAGCTTTGGGGGTGGTGGCACGGCCGGTTCTATTCCCCCCAACGCCTGGAGCGTAAGCTGGGTCTGGACCAACTGGATTCGGACGATCTGCTCACGGTGATCTTCACCTCCGGCTCCACCAGCATGCCCAAGGGGGTAATGCTCACCCATGCCAACATTGGTTCCAATGTTCGTGCGGCCGAGATGGTCGTGCAGTTGAGCGATCAGGATGTGATCGTAGGGTGCGTGCCGTTTTTCCATTCCTTGGGCTACACAATCACGCTGTGGAGCGTGTTGATGTTGGGTCTTCGGGGGGTTTATCATGCCAGCCCCTTGGATGCCAAGATCATCGGCAAGCTCGTCCACGAGCATGGTGGGACGATTCTGATCAGCACGCCTACCTTCTTGCGAGGCTATCTGCGGCGACTCCGGCCCGAGGAGTTTGCCTCGCTGGATTTGGTCATCACGGGAGCGGAGAAACTGCCGCAGGACCTGGCCGATGCGTTTGAGCAGCACTTTGGCGTCCGCCCCTTGGAGGGCTATGGCACCACGGAGCTTTCCCCGTTGGTGAGCGTCAATGTGCCTCAGCATCGTTCCCGAGACGGCAAAGCTCATGTGCGCCAGGGGAGCGTGGGACCACCGGTGCCTGGGGTGGAGGTCAAAGTGGTGGATCCGGAGACCAAGCAAGACCTTCCCGTGGGTCAGGAGGGGATGCTTTGGGTCCGAGGGCCCAATGTCATGAAGGGCTACCTCCACGCCCCCGAAAAAACAGCCGAAGTCATCCACGATGGGTGGTACGAGACCGGCGATATGGCCCGGCTGGACGAGGAAAACTTCATCTTCATCACCGGCCGCTTGAGCCGGTTCTCCAAAATCGGAGGCGAAATGGTCCCCCATCTGAAAGTGGAAGAAGAACTCCAGCGCGTGCTCCAGGCTGGGGAGGACGAGCTTCGGGTGGCTGTGACGGGCGTGCCCGATCCGAAAAAAGGCGAGCGCTTGGTGGTCTTCTATGTTCCCAGTGGGAAAACTCCCGAACAGATGAGCCAGGAGTTGGCCCAACGGGGCCTGCCGCCCATTTTTATCCCCTCGCCGGATAGCTATGTGGAAGTGGACCAGATTCCCGTGCTGGGCACCGGCAAGCTGGACCTGAAGCGCATCAAGCAGATGGCCGAGGAGATTTTCCTGGCCCCGCAGAACAAACCGGCGTGAGCTTCGGCTAGGCTTCTTCGCGGAGGGCCTGAACCAGCGGGGCACGGACCGCCAACGCCGTGGCCAGCGATCCGGCCGCCAAGCCCACCACGAACACGCCCAGCAGGATCAGGACGATTTGGGCCAGAGGGACTTGGGCCAACTGGAACACCACATGAGGCACCAGCGCCACGGCGGCGGCCACCCCACCCAAGGCCAGTCCCAAGCCCAACAGCACCACATTCTCCAGCGTGATCAGCCAGGCCAGCTTGGCCCGAGCAAAGCCCACGGCTCGCATCAGGGCCAGCTCTCCACGCCGCTGAAGCACATTGCGCAACTGCACGGCTCCCAGGCCCAGCGTGCCAAGCAACAGTCCCAAGCCGCCCAATGCGGCAAAGGTGGAAATGTAAGTGTTCTGCACCACTAGGAACTCCTGGAGGCGCTACGAAGTGCGTTGCACATCAAAGCCCAGGTCCGACAAACTCTCCTCCAGCACTTGCTCCACTTCCGCCACATGTTCCCAAGGAGCTTCGATGGCAAAGAACTGAAAGCCGGTGATGTAGGGGAAGTGGCGTTGGAACTGCTCCTGGCTCATCAGCACCGCGCCTTGGAAGATGCTGTTTTGCAACATTCCGACCACCACCAAGGGCACTTGCATGCCACGGCGATCCTGGATGACGAACTCCGCTCCCACTTGGTACAGGTGCAGGCTGAACATAGCGGTGTTCATGTCCAGGACCACGGGCACGCGTGGGCGGCCTTGGGCGTCTTGACCCCAGTCTTTTTGCAAAAGCAGCCAGGGGTTGCGTTTTTCTTCTGGGGTTTGGGCCAGGGAGGCGTACCAGGCAAATCCCCCGCGGCGGATAAACTCCTCCGGCACACCCAACACTTGAGGTCGGGAAGTTTGATACAGATTGCGACAACTGGCGTCTTCTCCCGGAAGCAGGCGGAAGGAGTAAATCCTCACCCCCTGAAGCACTTGGCGTTGCTGGTCCGAAAGGGGAGCCAGTTGATCCAGCACCTCAGGATCGCCGAGGTTGCGATAGATGGGCAGGGATTGGGCCACCAGGGCCAGCCCTCCGTCGCCGGAGTCTTTGCGCGGGGGGCGGTTGACCGGGTCCAGGCGAAAGGCATTGACCCCAGCAATCATAAATGTGGCGGCGGCCATCAGGGCCACGGTCCAACTGGAGCGGACCGGGTGGCGAGCCGTGTTGCCCCAAGCCAAGTGGGCCAGAGGCCAAAGCCCTCCTCGGACCAGGCGGCCTTGAGTGCCTTGGGCCAAAGCCAGGCGCACCAGCACCACTCCCCCCAGCAGCACACAAGCTCCGGCACCGAAAAAGGCCGGGGCTTGGCGTTCTCCGGCCAGTTGCAGCCCCCAGAGCGAAAGCCCTCCCCCCAGCAGGAACAGCCCCACGGCTCCAGCCATCCAAGGCCATCGTCGAGCCGGTCGGGTGGCCAGGCCCGGTTGAGTCTTCCCGGCTAGCAGGGCCCGAACACTCAGACCCCGAAGCATCCACAGGCCCCAATACACGGCCAGCCCACTGAGCACCACTCCGCTGACATAGCCCACGGCGAAGCTTTTCCAGGAGGCGTGGAAGTTCAAAAACGGCGTGCCTACGGCTCCCAACCACCAAGTGCGAAGTCCAAAAAGCATCAGCCAGGCGAACCCGGCTCCTAGGGCTAGTCCCACCGCAGCTCCCAAGGCGGCCACGGCCAGCCCTTCGGCCAGCAGGACGGCTCGGGCCCGCGAAGGCGTAAACCCCACGGCCAGCATCAGCCCCACTTGGCGAACCCGCTGCTCCACACCCAGGCGAAACAGCAACATCACCAGCAAAGCCGCCGCCAGGATCAAAAAGAAGCTGAAGGAGAGAAACAGTTGGGCAAACGGGGTAGTGCCGGCCGAGGCCGCCAGCCCTTGACGCTTCACCTCCAAAAGCTCAAAGCCCAAGCGGCGCGGTTGCAGGTGGTTTTCCAACCGTTGGGCCAGGTCCGAGACAGTAAGGCCCTTGTGGGGAGGAACATGAATCGCCGTGAGTTGGCCGAACCGCTTGGTGCCCCAAAGCCGCTGCCCCGTGGCCAAACTGACAAACGCCTTGGGCGTGGCCCGATACCGGTCCCAGTACTGCTCGTCCTCCGGTCGCACGCGGCTTTGGTAAAACTCAAACGGAGGGTCCCAGTCTTCAAGAGACTCCTTGTCGGTCAGCCCAGGTACTTCAGGGGTCAATTGGGGATCAAGAGCCGGACTGCCCTGCTCCAGCGGCACCACCGCAGCAAGCCGCAACCGAACCGTCTTTTCCGCTTGCGAACCAGCAGTGGCGTACTGGGGAACGAAATAGGTCAACTCTACGGGTTCTCCGGGTTGTAGGGGTTTTTCTCCCTGGGCCCGAAGTTGCCGGTTCAGGTCTTCCCAGGTCCAACTGTTCAGCACGATCTCTCCGGGGCCCAAGGAACGCAGCTTCCGGCCTTGAACATCGCGCCATGGCCCCAAAGGAGGAGTGTCGGAAAAGTCCAAAGCCGAGACGGTGGAGTAGGGCACTCGGGCCTTGCCCCCACGCACGGAAATCCAGTTGGCCAAATAGGTCAGCACGCCTTGAGGGTTCAGGTCCTGCCAGGCTTTCATGGCCGCTGCTTCCACAGCAGGCTCCAGCAGCAGGCGGTTGCTGCTAAGCTGGAAGTAGCCTCGGGCACTTTGGCGGACCCTCAGGCCGTAGTCTTCCAGTCGGGGGCGAAGTAGGGCGCGAAGCCGTTCCACGGCCGGCTTTGCCGTAGGCTCCTCCGCAGCTCCTAAAGAGACGAAAAGCAGCGAGTTGGCTCTTCCCGGCTGACGCACCAGTTGTTGGAGCACCTTCAGGTCCAAGTAGGCGTTTTGGGGGAGTTGTTGATTGGGGAACAAGCCGAACCGTCCCAGTCCTCGGGCGGGGATCACCTGGCAAACTTCCAGGCGCAGCGACTCCACGGCTTCCTCTTTGCGCCCGAATGGGGTTTCCTCGGGAATCCAAGTGATCCGACGCACCCGGACCAACACTTCCTCTCCCACTTGCACTCCCAAGGCTTGAGCCAACGGAGCGTTGAGCACCACTTGGCTAGGGCCAGGGTGCTTTACCGGCTCCGGCACCTTGCCCACCGACCAAAACTCCGGCACCACCCCGAGCAGTTGCACTCGGGAACTGAGTCGCTTGGATGGGGCGGCTTGCACCGTGCCTTGTACCAGCATGGCCGGGAGGACTTGCCGGTAGTGGGCTTGCACATGGGGCAAGGAAGCCACTTCTTGAGCCCATCGGGCCCGAAAGTATCGCGTGGCCTGGAGCACTTCGCTCACCTGGCCCAAACGCTCCAGCGTCAGCCGGCGCAGACTTTCCCGCACCGACTCGCCTACAATCAACGCTCCACTCAGCACGGCCGTGCCCACGGCCACGCCCAACATCACCGAGGCATAAACCCGGCGATGGTGCCACAGGGCGGCGGCCACCAGTTGGGCCAGAGAGAATCGGGAGGCTTTCATCACTTGGGCCCCTCGGCAACTTGGTTCCAAGGGCACAGTCGGCCTTCGTGGAGCTGCAACCGACGCTGCATCCGCGCGGCCAGCTCCAGACTGTGCGTGACCACCAGGAGCATGAACCCCTCTTGCCGCTGAAGTTCCAGCAGTACTTGGGTGACTTGTCGGGCGGTATGTTGGTCCAGGTTTCCGGTGGGTTCGTCGGCCAGCAGGAGCACCGGCGAGGCGATCAAGGCCCGGGCAATGGCGGCTCGTTGACGCTCTCCGCCGGAGATCTGGGCCGGTTGGTGCCCTGCCCGAGGGGCCAAGCCCACACGCTCCAGGAGCATTTGGGCTCGTTGCACATGCTGGAGCTGAACCCGACCTTGGGAAAGCACCGGCAGCAACACATTCTCCAACACCGTGCACTGCGGCAGCAGGTAGTGATCTTGGAAGACAAACCCGATGTGCTGAAAGCGGAACTGCGCCAGTTGGGGCTCGGGCAGCTCAAAAGGGTTTTGTCCGTCCAGTTCTACGGTGCCGGAGGTGGGTCGATCCAAGGTGCCCAAGATGTGCAACAGCGTGGACTTGCCCGAGCCACTGGGTCCCAGCACCGCCACACTCTCTCCCGAATTCAACTCCAAGTCCACTTGATCCAGCACGCAAAGGGTGCCACCGGGAGAGGGAAACTCCTTACGAATGCCGCGGGCGAGGAGTTTCACGGCAAGGCTCCTGTGCTGGAGGGCAGGGAGAAACGGGGCAATTTGTGTTTTAGCTTTCCTCAGGCCGGTTTGCCACCAGTTGCATCAACGCCCCGATGCCCAGCCCATAAAAGGTGTATTCCACATCTGCTTGCTCATCTACCACGGCGGCCAGAAACCCTCCGGTGGGCAACTCTACTTGTCGCAGATACTCCTGCACGGCCGTGTGGTCCACCTGGCCCAAGTGGCCCAAGTGGTACAGGGCCCAAAGCCCTGTGAAAGTGCTCAGCGTGTCGGCCAGCCCCACGCGAGTGTTGGCCGCCAGCCCGCCTTCAGGGCACTGGCGCTGAAGCAGGAACTGGGCGGCTTTTTGGGCCACCTCAGGGCTCAGAGCGCCCAACAGACGCAAGGCTTCCACTGCGGCGGCAGTGGGGTTGGTCCCGCTGCGGTTCATCACCGCCAGGTCCACAAATCCGCCGTCGGGTCGCTGTTGAGAAAGGAGGAACTGGGAGACGCGGTGCGGTTGAGGCTCTTTCAGCCCCAAGCCTTCCCGACACACCAGCACTAAAAAAGTGTGATAAGTGCTGGCATGAGGGGCTAGTGGTCCGGAGGCGTAGCCCCCCAAGGGGCGACGAAGCTCCTCCAGTTGGGCTTCCACGCGCCCCAGCCAGCCTGGCTCTCCGGACTCCAACAGCTTGCAACCGCAAAGCTCCTGAAGCAGCAAGGCGCTGAAAACGAACGAAAAAAAGTCCACCACCGACACCCGTTGCTGCATCTGGGTGCGCAGGAACCCCTCCACTTGGTTTGCGACTTCCTGATCCAGCATTCCACACAAGGCCAGCACGCGCAGGGCAAAGCTGGTGTAGTAAAGATCGCTGGGACCCTGGCGACCTGGGAATCCACCATCGGGGTGCATCTGTCCCAGCACCCACAGCCCATGACGACGCACCCGCTCTTGCGGAAGCTTTGCCGCGCCTTGGGCCAGGGTGAGCATGAGTTGGGCCAGATAGTGCATCAGGCCGTCTCGTCGGACTCGGGGGCATGCAGATACTGGTGCAATTTTTCCCGAAGCGATTCAGGGATGGAAATGCTCTGCGGGCCGGAGTCTTCCAGGCGGCAGCAGACGGTGGTGAGGGACCCTTGGGCCAGCAACCCCTGTTGGCCAAAAAAGCGGAACCCATACCGCACGCTGCTTCGGCCCAGGTGCTCCACGCGCACTTCTATCTGGAGCACATCCTCAAATCGGGCGGCTTGCCGGAACTGGCACCGGGCTTCCACCCGCGGCCAACTGATCCGCTGGCCGGAGTCTTCCATCAACACGCTGTAGCCCAAGTGACGCAGGAACTCATGCTCGGCCTGTTCCATGAACAGGAAGTACACCGAGAAGTGCATCAGCCCCGCGGCGTCCGTGTGGCAAAACTCCACGCGGCGTGAGGTGCGAAACACCAGCGGCTGGGAGCTCCGGAAGCTCATCGTTTTTCAGGTACGGGGAGAGGGAGTTGGGCCAGGTCGGGACACAGTTGCCGGTAAAGCTCTGCGGTGCGTAGGGCCATGTGTTCTTGGGTGAAGTGGTTCTCCACGGCCCGACGGCCCCGCTGGCCCCGACGGGGAAGCTCCTCCACCTGGGAGGCGATCCTTTGCAGGGCTTCTACCAGGGCCGCCACATTGTGCGGTTCCACCAGCCATCCGCCGCCAGTTTGTTCCATTAGTTCTGGAAAGGTGCCGTGATGAGGCACCAGCACCGGCACTCCGCAGGCCCAGGCCTCCAGCACGCTCAGGCCTTTGCTTTCGGCGTACACAGTGGGCAAGCACATCAAGTCCAGCGAGGCCAAAAAGCGGAACTTGCCCTCCCGATCCGGTTCGCCCAGATATTGGAACCATTGGGCCTGGCCGGATTGGGCAAAGTCCTCCTGGATCAGCTCCAGATAGCGACGGTGGTCCCGGGCCAGGTAGCCGGCGGCCACCAGACGAATGGGAAGCTTGGGCTTGCCCGAGTTGTACACCCGAACGGCCTGGGCCAGGAGGTGGAATCCCTTTTCGTGGCACACTCGGGCCAGAAAGCCCACCACCAGATGATCTCGCTGCGAAGGCCACTGACGCTGGGGCACCCCTTGCAGATTGACTCCGTGAGGAATCACCTCTATCCGTTCCAGAGGGAGGTCCAACCGTTGGGCCATGTGTTGGGCATAGTAGTGGTTCAGGGCCACGAAGCGTTGCACGAGCAGGGCTTTTTCCTGCAACAGTTCATAGGCTTCCTGGCGCCACGGCCGGGGCAGGGCATCCAGAAAAATATCTTCTCCCGAAAGATTGCACACCACCGGTACTTTCAACTCCCGGACCAAAGCCGGTGCCAACCCCAGCAGCAAGGCGTTGCTAAGATGGATGAGTTGGGGAGGACCTTCCTGTTCCAGCCACCGAAGCAGTTTGTGCAGCTCCTTGCGTTGGTTGCCTTCCTCGCCCCGGAGCATGGAGAGAGTTAAGGGGCCCAGGTGCTGCGGGTCCACGGCTTTTCTGGATCGGGCCAGAAGTCGCATCACCCAGCCGCTCTCCCACACCCGATCCAGCCACGCAGGGGTGTAGCGGAAAAGGGGAAGCACTTGTTGCAAGTAAACATTCACCCCGGAAAAGAACACCCGAGGAATGCTCTGGTTGAGTTCGTCGGTTCGGAGGGGGGTATAAAGGGGAACCAGCACCACATCCAGCCCCAGCCGCCGCAACGCTTTCACCAGCGCATTGTCGTGCAGACAACTGCCGCAGTACAT
>JAJRRR010000228.1 GCA_024279285.1 Planctomycetota bacterium | reverse complement strand
CTCGGAGTTTCCTCACAAAAGAACAACTAAAAAAGCGATACCAGTTTATTGACAATTTCTTGCAATCTCCGGAAAGAGCCAAGCTTCCTATAGCTAAAATATTTCGGGTCTTGCGGACGGCTCCTGAACTTTTAGATGGTGATGCTGATGGTTGTGTTACTGTGGAAAGCGCACTGGGATGTCCCCATGCCCACAACAAGCATACCTTTCCTCTTAACCACTTGGAACTGCTTAGCCTTCCCGGTTCTCGTCCTGAGCTATCGCCGGTGTTCCAATGGATTCTACGATCACTGCGAACTTCACCCGCGCCAAAGCATACTTTCATTCCCTACAAATTTAGAAGTACAGGACAGTTGATGACGAAAAATATTGCCCCGTTTTACTCCAACCAGAAACAACCTTCTGCGTCTGAGGTCACAATTTCACTTTCTTTGCACCAATTCGCAAGTAGTCAGAGATATTGGAAAAATTGACAGTTGTTGGGTTTTCACCAGCACCTTTGTAGCATTAGCCTGTCTCAACTGTACTCACTCCACGGTGAAAGACGCTTTGCAACTGATACTGCGGTCGATGGAGTTGAGCGTGTTGTCGGGCCAGATCGTGCCACAGGGACTGAAGGACCAATCCCACCTGCACATTGCGCCCCAGCAACTCCTGAGCTTGCACCACACGAGCCACACACACCTGAAGGGCCTCCGGATGCCATGCCCTCGGATCGGCTTGGTGGAGCCATTGGGCCAGGTGGTCATCGGCTTCCACCTCCGCTCCTATCCGATGGCGTAGCATCGCGTGGTAGAATCCTAGTACCATTCCCAGTAAAGCTTCGGCCACTTGGCGTCGCTGGGCTGGTTGCTTGAAGCCCTCCAGAGCTTGCTCCACCAGTTGAGTCAGGGCGAAGGGGCGTGGGCGTCGCTGGGTCAACTCCTCCATCACCTGTTTGCGCAGTTCCCAAAGAAACTCGTCCAAGAGCAAGCTCGCCTGACGCATACTCCCTTGGGCAAACCGGGCGATCCGACGGGCTTGTTCCGTCTGATGCACCCAGCCTAGTTGCAACAGGAGCCTTTCCACCACTTCGGTGGGGAGAGGGCGGAAATTGACCTGTTGGCACCGGCTGCGGATGGTGGAGAGTTGTTTATCGGGATTGTGGGAGATGAGAATCAACACCGACCCTGGCGGCGGTTCTTCCAGAGTTTTAAGCAAGCTGTTGGCTGCTTCGGGAGTCAGCCCATCGGCCTCATCCACCACAGCTACTTTGAACCGCCCCAACGCGGGCCGCAAGCCCAAATGGTAAATCAGCCCTTGCTGGCCTCGCTGATCCCGAGCTCCGGCAATCGCCTCCAGAGGAATTTGAGTTTTTCCTTCTGGGGGAGCGACCGCGAACCAGTCTGGATGCGTACCGGCTTCCAACAGGGTGCAACTGTGGCAGACGCCACAGCTTTTCAACTGTCGTTGGGGTCGGCCTTGGCACAACAGGGCCCGAGCCAACTCCCGAGCCGCAGTCCACTTGCCCACCCCTGGCGGGCCGACGAACAGAAAACTGCTGGGCACCCGATCCTCGCGGACCAACGCAGCAAAGTACCGCCACACCTGGTCCTGAGCCAGCAGGGGCCAAGGAGCCGAAGCTTCCGTCATGGAAACCAACCCCAGATCACCAATAGCCGCCAAGAGCTACTGCTTGATCAAATCGCGCACCGTCATGCCCGAGGGTATCATCGGCAACACATGCTCCTGGTAGGGAACCACCACATCCAGCAAAAACGGCCCTTTGTAGGAAAGCATCTCCTGGAGGGCATCGCGGAGATCTTCTTTGCGACTCACCGAGGCAGCTCCCCACTGGAACCCCTTGGCAATGGTGACAAAATCCGGATAGCGTTCCGTGGGAATGCGTCCGTTGCCAAGTCCTCGGGCTTCGGGGTGGTCAATAGGTCCCAGGTAAGTATGGGCCCGATTGCCCTGATGGAACCGATCTTCCCATTGGACCACCATGCCCAGGTGCTGGTTGTTCAAAAGCATCACCTTCACCGGGAGCTTTTCGCAGTAGCAGGTGGCCATCTCCTGGATGTTGATCAACAGCGACCCATCCCCGTCTATGTCAATGACCAGCCGGTCCGGGTGAGCAGCTTGGGCTCCCATGGCTGCCGGAAGCCCAAAGCCCATCGCTCCCAGCCCCGAGCTGGACAAAAAGGTCCGCGGGGACTGAAATTTCCAAAACTGGGCCGTCCACATCTGATGCTGACCCACTCCCACCGAAACAATCGGGTTTAACTCCCGGGTCATCTGGCACAACTGTTCAATGGCATACTGCGGCAGGATGCCCGGGTAGTGTTTGTCATAAGTGAGCGGATCGCTTTCTTTCCACTTGCGAATCTGTGCCCACCACTCGGAGATGTCCTCCGGGGGCTGAACGATTTTGTTCAATTCCCTCAGGGCCACCTTCAGGTCGGAGACGATGCCGATATGGGCCACTTTGTTTTTGTTGATCTCCGAGGGATCAATGTCAATGTGGGCGATAGTGGCTCGCTTGGCAAACTCGCTCAGCTTGCCGGTGACCCGATCGTCAAACCGCACTCCCAAGGCGATGAGCAAATCCGCGTCGTTGACCGCGTAGTTGGCATACACGGTGCCGTGCATGCCCAGCATGTCTAGGCACTCCGGCTCGTAGCTGGAGAACCCACCCAAGCCCATCACCGTCAACGCCACCGGAATGCCAGTTTTTTTGACCAGTTCGTGCAGCTCTTGAGAAGCTCCGCTGGAGATGACTCCTCCTCCAGCGTAGATGACGGGTCGTCGGGCTTTGCGGATGGCTTGAGCCAGTTGGCGGATTTTTTCCGGCGGAGGAGGCCCTTCTGGTACCCGATAGCCGGGCAGGTCCATAGGGACATCGTAGTCGGGCACAATCTTGGCCTCTTGCACATCTTTGGGCAAGTCAATCAACACCGGCCCCGGACGCCCCGTGGTGGCAATGTAAAACGCCTCCTTCATCACCCGCGGCAGATCTTCCGCCCGAGTGACCAAATAGTGATGTTTGGTGATCCCGCGGCACACCTCCACAATGGGGGTCTCTTGAAAAGCATCGCTTCCGATCACCGGGGTTTTGACCTGGCCGGTGATAGCGATCAGGGGAATGCTGTCCATTTTG
>JAJRRR010000227.1 GCA_024279285.1 Planctomycetota bacterium | reverse complement strand
GTTGGACTCTTCCTCAGCCCCAGGAAAGCCCACCTGCGAAAAACCAAGCCGCTTCCTCGCAACTTTCCGAAACAACAAGCTCCTAAAGGCTGAGGGCCTGAAACACAAGACCCGGGCGCAACCTGCGCTCAGGTCGTCAAAACATGCCTTGCTGGCTTCTTCTTGGCTGTTAACACGGTGCAGCAAAAACGCTCAGAGGAAGCGTGCTCCCCCGAGCGTTGCTTTTTGGGCGATAAACAGTCGGAGCCCCCTAGTGGTTGAACAGGAACGCTGGGCTGTTGATCAAGGCCCAGGCCAGGTCTTGAGCTCCTCGCAGACGAGCTTGACCAGCTTGCTTTTCAAACTCGGCTAGCTCCTTGCGCATCTGCCGATATTGGACATCCACCTGGTTCTTGTAGTGATCAAGCAGCACTTGGCGGTCTTGGTCGGTCCACTGCTTTTGAGGCTTTTTCAACACGGCAGCCACCGCTTGGGGAAGAGCCGGAGCTTCTGGCGTGAGCTTGCCCGAAGCGGTGGTGGCATCCAGCCGGAAACGCCCAATCGTGTGAGCAGCTCCCCAGTGCTGAACCAGGGTCAACTCCAGCTTGGCCCCTTGGGGCAGTTGCAGCGGCTTGGCGAACTGGAACACTGCCGCGTGGCGTTGGCCAAACCGTGGAGCCACCGCCCAACCTCGCCGCGAGTTAACCCGATCTTCAATTGCCTGCACCGGTGAGAACCCTTGCTGAGTGAAAGTGGCTTTGGCCCGAAGCATGGCTACCTTTTGACGCTTTCCATCCGGGAGCACTACTTCCAGACGGAGTTGATTCAGGACGAAGTTTCCATTGTCGGCTCGTCCGGGGCCTTTGGCCGGCAGCGAAGGATCGCTGAACACAATCAGGCGCAGCCCGGTGGCCCCTGGAGGCACCTGACCAAGTTGAAGGATGTAAGTATCCTTGGGTGGTCGCTTGCCGGTGGCCAGCACCGAGCCATCCTCCAGCACTTTCAGCTCAGCGCCAGCGGAGGATCGGGCTTGGAGCACTTCCACCGGGGTCCACGGGATTTGTCGCTGTACTTCTTTCAACCAGGTTTGGAAGCGTTTAGGCAATTGAGTCTTTTCGTATTGGGCCAGTTCTTGGCGTCGGGCTTGAAGCTCCTCTTGAAAAGCCCCGCGAATGGCTTCCACACCTACTTTGAGTTCTTCGGGAGTGGGGAATCGGGCCCAAATGGCCAGGTAGAGCTGGCGCACCAGTTCTTCGTCGTCTTTAATGGTGCGCACTAGCTTGGCAATTCGGTTATTGGGATCGTGGATGGCTTCGGCCACAGTGGGGCCGTTGATCAGATTCAGCACAGGAGCCAACATCACGCCCGAGGTGCGCTCACATTCGCAGGAGCTTTCCCGGGGTGGTTTGCCAAAGAGGTTGAAGAATCCGTCAGGCAATCGCACTGCTGAGTCAGGCAATTGAACCGCCCGATAGCCCGCTGGCAATCCCGGCAGCCGCCGCGTAGCCCCGGTGACGGCGTAAATGGCATCGTAAAGCACTTCCGCAGGCAGACGCTTCGGATAGGCGTGTGAATAGTTCAGGTTGTCGTCTTCGTTCCAGCGATTGGTCTTGACCGAAAGCTGATACACACGCGACTTG
>JAJRRR010000226.1 GCA_024279285.1 Planctomycetota bacterium | reverse complement strand
GGATGTGGAACCCGGTCAGCAGCAAACATGCGTACCAGACGGTCTTGTTGCAGCAGTTGTTTGAGTGGAGCCATTTTGGAAAGTTCCTGCTTGGAAGTCGGGATGTTTCTTTTCTACCCAGAAAAGGGTGTGTTTGCACACCCCCGAGGTGGCCCACGCATTGAACCCCGGCCCGGATTGATCTAAACAGGACACAAAACCCAGACCCCAAGACCATGATGAGCGGAGCGGAATAGGGGCTTTGCGTGGAAACCCCCGGGGAAGCAATGGGAGCAGTGAGATGAGCGATTCCCACTTGGTCCAACTCATGCAGGAGTTTGACGACCAGTTGAGCCATGTGTGGATGGTGCGAACCTTTTTGAAGCACAGCGAGGAAGCCCAAGAAGACGAGGAGCTTCAGGAGGTTTATCGGGCGTTGTATGATTTTGCGTTGGCCTTGGGTCCTGCCTTGAACCAGGGAGATGCCCCGCGTTACTTTACCTTGGTGAAGAAGAAGTTTTCCAAGTTTCGTCGGGCGGTGGAGCTGTTTGCCCAAATCCAGCCGGAAGTTTCCACCCACACCAACTTTGTCATGGCAGTGCGTAGTCTTCAGACCGCCTTGCGTCGTATGGAGCAGTTGTTGCATCAGGCCACACAGGAGCCGACAGGATGAGTCAGAAAGATTTTGCCGCCATTTTGGAAACCTTTCCCAATCCGGCTCCGGATCGCAACTATGTCATCCAGATTGTTTGTCCGGAGTTTACATCGGTGTGTCCGCGAACAGGCCAGCCGGACTTTGGTACGCTTACTTTTCAATATGTACCGGATCAAGTGTGCGTGGAGCTGAAAAGCCTGAAGCTGTATTTGCAGCAATATCGCAACCAGGGGATCTTTTACGAAGCGGTGACCAACCGGATTCTGGACGACATGGTCCGGTTGCTGCGACCGCGATGGATGAAGCTGGTGGCTCGGTTTCGCCCCCGAGGAGGAATCACGACCCAGGTGAGCGTGTGTTATCCCCCTGGAGAGGTAAATCCCCCGACTTAGCTTTCCAGGCTTTCAGCAACAGGGGGACTCCGAAGGAAGAAAGCTCTGCAAATCCCAGGAAACATTGACTCAAGTGGCCGAAAATCTATAATGGCTGTCGCACTTTAGGCAGCATGTCCCGAAAGATCTTTTCCAGGAAAAAGTGGCTCGCAGGCGCGGATCGGTGCCTGGCAGTTGTACCATATCGGGAGCCATATGTCGGCTTAGTAAAGTTGGCCAGGGGCTGAGTTTCCTGCAAGGTAGGTGGTTTCCGGTTCAATTGCAACAAGTGAGCAGGTGTTGGTGAGTGCCTCTTGAGTGGTTGCGCGTGGCCATTGCGTTCATCGCCATGAGAGTTCGCACAGGCAATTCCCTGATTGAGCTCTGGACTCCGGCCAAAGTCAATCTTTACTTGCGCATCTTGGCCAAACGCTCGGATGGGTTCCACGAGCTGGAGACACTCATTGCGCCTGTGACCCTCTACGACTACCTGCGACTTGCTCCCAGCAAGCAAGACGAAGTGCGTCTGTTGGGAGCTACCCCCGGCATCTTGAATGAGGAAGACCACCGGATTATTTCAACTTGGAATCTAAACAATCTCATTGTTCGCGCTGTGGAATTAGTAAGGGCCCAAACCAAAGTTTCACATCCTGTACGCGTGGAGCTGTTGAAGCGTATTCCGCCCAGGGCGGGCTTGGGAGGCGGTTCCTCCAACGCCGCCGGGGTGCTGCTGGGACTGAATTGCTTGTGGCAACTGGGGATTTCTCGGGAGGAATTGGCCTGTTGGGCGGCCCAATTGGGAAGTGATGTGCCGGCGTTTCTGTTTCCAGGCTGGAAGGTGTGCTCAGGACGAGGGGAACAAGTACAAGTGATAGAGCCCATGCCCCGAGCGTTTGGGGTGATTGCCTTCCCCGGCCAAGGACTCTCCACCGCGGAAGTGTATCGACACTGGAAACAACCGGAACAGGAGGTCGGGCATCGGGTTTGGGATGCTGTCCGTGCATGGCAAGGAGGGCATCGGAGGGGCAGTCCCCGATGCTTCAACTCCTTGGAATCTGCTGCTTGGCAACTATGGCCACAGCTGAGGCATTGGTGTTCCCAACTGGGCCGTTGGGGCAAAGAAGCACGGCAGCTTTGCGGAAGCGGATCGGCCTACTTCCTCCTTTGCCACCATCTGCGCCAGGCTCAACAAGTGGCCAAAGCCTTGGTGCACAAAGGGTGGAAAGGGGCCTGGGCCGTGTGCACCACGGTTTAGCTTCAGTCGGGAAAGGAGGTGATGCCGTGCAAATCACCGAAGTGAGAATCAAGCTCATGGATGATCCCAACGAAAGGCTCAAAGCCTTCTGCAGCATCACCTTTGATGACAGTTTCGTCATCAGAGACTTGAAGATCATAGAAGGCCAGTCGGGACCGTTTGTGGCCATGCCCAGCCGCAAGATTATGGTTCACTGTCCCAACTGTGGCTGCAAAAATCATCTCAAAGCCAACTACTGCAACCAATGTGGACGAAAACTACCCGAGCAAAAAATCCCACGCGACGAGCAAGGGCGGCCCCGACTCTACGCCGACATCGCTCATCCGATCAACTCCCAATGCCGAGAATTGATCCAGCGAGAGGTGATTCGGGCTTATGAGCGAGAGATTCGGCGAGCCCAACAGCCCGGATATGTTTCCAACTACGAAGATGTTGACCTACCAGCTCCTCAACCCCATCTCAAGCCGACACAAAACCCCTCCGCTCCTTCTACCCTAGATAACTCCCCCAACAGCTCTCAAGCCTGATTCGTCCCAAGCCAGAACCTCTGGAAAGCTGCTGGGGCAAGGGGCATACTGGCACAATCCCCCTTTGTTCTTGCTCCAGGAGGTAGGTCATGACGGCTTGGGAGTCTGCGGTCCAGGAGGATCTTGGACGCCGGGTGGATGAGCTGGATACACCGGTTTTGTGCCTGGACCTGGACGCGCTGGAAAGAAACATTGCCCGAGCGGCCCAACTGATCGCCCAACATGGAAAGCAGTGGCGCCCTCATAGCAAAGGCCACAAAACCCCTCGGATCGCCCAACGCCAACTGGCTGCCGGGGCCATCGGGATCACCTGCGCCAAGCTGGCCGAAGCAGAAGCCTTGGCTCAAGCGGGCATCACGGGCTTGCTGGTGGCCAATCAGGTAGTCGGTCCCCGAAAAATGCAGCGCCTGGCCCAAGTCAACCGCATCACTCCTGTGATCGTCACAATTGATCATTCCGATCATGTGCACATGCTGGCCCAAGCCGCCCGAATGTTTGGCGGGAAGTTTCCGGTGTTGATTGAACTGGACATAGGGATGCGTCGGGCTGGGGTGTCCTCGCCTCATGCTGCCCTCGAACTGGCTCAACTGGTGGATCGCACTCCAGGAGTGGAATTGGCCGGGATCATGGGCTACGAAGGCCATCTGTTGGAAGTGCCCCAACTGGAAGAAAAACGCCAAAAAATCTTCCGCGCTTTGGATATTCTGGGAGAAACACGCCAGTTGTTGCATCAGCACGGAATTGCTTGTCCGGTGGTTTCGGCCGGGGGGAGTGGTTCCTTACCTATCACGCTTCAGCATCCAGCCGTGACGGAAGTGCAGGCCGGAGGATTGGTCATGATGGATGCCTATTATCGCTATGTGTGCCAACTGGAGGGCTTTGAACACGCACTGAGCTTGCGAACCACAATCACTAGCCGTCCCCAGCCAGATCGAGCAGTGGTGGATGCAGGACTGAAGACCCAACATGTGGCATACGCTTCGCCGGTGTTTGTGGACGCTCCGCCTCGGGTTCAGTTGCTGGAACCTTCGGCTGAGCATGCCACCTTACGCCTGGAAGGCGAAGCACAGAACCTGGGCATCGGAGACCGGCTCACCCTGGTGCCCGGCTATTCGGATTTAACCACCGTGTTGCACAATCAGTTTCATGTGATTCGCAACTCCACGGTGGTGGACATTTGGCCTTTGGAGTCCCGAGGACTCTTGCGCTAAGTTTCCCAGTGGGCACTCTTGTGGATTTAGTGTGAGGTGGCGGAAG
>JAJRRR010000225.1 GCA_024279285.1 Planctomycetota bacterium | reverse complement strand
GACGATCCCAACTCCGTCCAAATTGACCTGCCCGCTCCGGAACTTCGGCCCTCGGAGCCGGAAGGGATTTGTGTGTACCAGGGCTACTTGTTCTACGCCAGCCACTTGAGCTTTTTGGTGGAGGTGCTTCGTGGGCTGAAAGCCCCTCCGGAAGAAAACCTGCAGGCCCAAGGGGCTTTCCGCCGGGTGTGGGAAGCGGCTCGGGCCGAGACCCAACGCCGAGGCTGGGAGCAAGTGTGCTTGTTCCGTTTTGAAGATTCCCAACGATTGTACCAAGCCACCTACCGTCTAGCCCGAAACAACGCCTTGGCCAAAACCCAAAATCGGGCCATGCAATTGATCAACTCCCTAGCTTCCCTGGTGGATGAGGAAGGGAAGCAAACCGTAGATGGACGGCTGTTGCCCCCTTATGAACAAGTGGCCTCGTATCTTCAGCCGGCTGGCACCGTGGTCTATGCTGATCCCGGCGGGTGGTTCGCCTTGGCGTTTGTGCTGGGTGCTCCGGAGGAAACGCCTCCCTTGAGCAGCGGCGAAGCTCCTGCGGCCAAAGCCTCCTCGGAAACTCCCACCAAACGCTAAGGCCCTGCGGGTTCCTGGCTTCCCGAGGGCCTTGCAAAGCTTTGCTGGGACTGCTTGGGGATGTCAGCCAGAGGGTTTTACCCTTCTTCCCGACGAGGCAATTGACTCACAAAAGAGCTGAGCCGAGCGGCGCGGGTGGGATGTTGGAGCTTTTTGACAGCCTTGGCCTCAATCTGACGCACGCGCTCCCGGGTGACGGAAAAGATCTTGCCCACTTCTTCCAAAGTGTAGCTGTAGCCGTCGGCCAGGCCGAATCGCAAGCGGATGATCTCCCGCTCACGATAAGAAAGCGTGTGCAGGGCGTCCTCAATCCGCTCACGCAAGGCCTGATAGGTCATGTCGCGCAGTGGGTCGTCTTCCCGGTGATCTTCCAAAAACTCGCCAAAAGCGGCGTCTTCCTGGTCTCCCACAGGCTGGTCCAGAGAGACGGGCTGTCGGGCCATTTTGAGCACGCATCGGGCTTCTTCCAGGGGGAGATTGGCCTCTTGGGCCACTTCTTCCAGGGTGGGCTCACGGCCCAACTCTTGCAACAACTTCTGCTCTATGGCCCGAACACGGCTCATCGTATCCAGCATGTGCACCGGCAGCCGAATCGTGCGGCTTTGATCGGCAATGGCCCGAGTGATCGCCTGACGAATCCACCAAGTGGCGTAGGTGGAGAACTTGTACCCTCGGGCGTATTCAAACTTGTCCACCGCCCGCATCAGACCTGTATTTCCTTCCTGAATTAAATCCAGAAAGCTCAATCCGCGATTGCGATAACGCTTGGCAATGGAAACCACCAGACGCAAGTTTCCGGCCGAGAGGACCCGCTTGGCCTCATCGTAAGCCTCTTGCCAAGCCAGAGTCTTGCGAATTCTTCGCCGCAAGCTGGCAGGGGTTTCTTGGACTTTGCGGAGCAATCGCACCAACTCCCGGCGAAGTTGATAGCGTTGTGGGTCTTTAGGGCCCAGGCGATTCAGTTGTTCCTGGAGTTGTTCAATTCGCTTCAGGAACTCCTGCAACTGTTCGAACAAAGGAGTCAGCCGGGTGGTACGCAGGCCCAGTTCTTCCACCAGCCGCAATGCGCGGCGTTTGCGCCGAGCCACCGCACGGAGCAAAGCACGCCGCTTCTTCAAGGGAGTGCTCCTACGCATCGCCAGCAGAAAGTCCCGACGGTTCTGGTGCAAGATGCCTTCCAAAGTGGCCAGATGGGCGGGCAAGCAACGGCTCACCCGACGCTTGAGTTTCAAATCGGTCACCGAAACATCAATCGTCCGGTCCAAGCGTAGCTTACCCTGATGAATCTGACGCAACATGTCCACCGCCCCTTCCAGCACCCAAGCGCTGGTGAGCATTCCGTAGCGGAACAAGGTTCGGGTGCGTTCAATTTCCTTGGCGGCTTCAATTTCCTGCTCTCGTGTCAGCAAAGGAATCTGGCCCATCTGCATCAAATAGACCCGGACCGGATCATCCGTAGGAGAGCGCATGGCTGTGGTAGAATGGTCCAGGTCCTCAGCAGCCAAGTCTTCTTCGTCCAGTTGGCCCAACTCGGGATCAAAGTTCAGATCTTCGTCTTCAAAGGCTTCCAGCAAGGGAGCGTCGGCTTCCAAGAGCTTTTCACCAGAGTTGGGGGACTGGGCTTGATCTTGACCACAGCGGCGGCTTGGGCGGCTGAGCGTGCGTCGCAAGGCTGCATCCTCCTCAAAAGGGGAAAAGCGGCTCGGTGCCTTGCAGAAAAGCACGCCCGGTGCCAAGTCTCGTAAGAGGCAGCCTCACATCGCATGTAAGTTCTTATCAAGCAACGAGTTAAGTCAATTTTTGGCGATCTCCATTGCAAGCTCTACCTTGGAAAAGCGTTGATCGGGAGCAACGCTTTGTTGCCTAGGCGTTGAACCGGAGCAACACTGCCCAAGCGCTTTTCCCTTTCATTCGCAAGACCTTCCTCCCAGAGTTTGACCTGCAAAGGCCCTTGTCCCTCCGGTAGGGGTTGGCGTATGTTGAGCATTTGGTTTTGAACCTTGGTGCGGCACGAGGGAGACGCTTGGAAACGAGGGAGCCTGAGGGATGAGTTCCACCAGTCCCCTGTCGGCCCCGCCCCGGGTGGAAACGCCGATTCGCCGGGTGGCCATCCTGTTTGCCGGGGGCCCTGCTCCGGCGGCCAATGCTGTGATCTCCACCGCAGCCGCCTCGTTTCTGCGAAACGAGATAGAAGTGATCGGCATCCTGTACGGCTATTCCCACCTGGAACAGTACGATCCCCAGCATCCGCTGCGGGAAGGGGAGCACTATGTGCGGCTCACGCCCACCTTCCTGCGCCGCACCCGAAACACCCAAGGGGTGATGATCGGCACCTCAAGGGCCAACCCAGGCAAACAGATCCAACACCCGGACCACTTCCACGATCCCCAACGCACTGCTCCCTTGCGCCGCGTGTACGAAGCCTTGTGTTCCCTAGGCGCAGATGCTCTGGTTTCCATCGGTGGCGATGATACCTTGAAGACGGCCAACAAGTTCAAACGGTTCCAGGACCAACTGCCCCAAGGGGCCAAACGCATCCCGGTGGTCCATGTGCCCAAGACCATTGACAACGACTACCACGGGATTGATTTCACCTTTGGCTACTTTACGGCCGTGGAGTTTCTGGCCAGCGAGATTCGCAACTTGATTTACGACGCCGAAGCCACGCAGAGCTACTTTATTGCCGAGACGATGGGCCGCAGTGCCGGTTGGCTGGCCTATGGGGCGGCCATTGCCGGAGAGGCCAGTTTGGTCATCAGCGTGGAAGACATCTCCGGTCGGTACGAAACCACTGAAGAAGTGCCCGGCCCCGACGGCACCACCATCCGACGACGCATCATGCACCTGGAAAATGTGGTCAAGCGACTAGTGGCCACCATGCGCGTGCGTGAAGACCGCGAAGGAAAACGCTTCGGCGTGATCGTCGTGGCCGAAGGGCTTACGGAACTGTTGCCTTATCGGTACATTAAGAACTTGGGGCGAGACGAGCACGGGCACTTGCGCATTTCCAGTTCCGACATCAACTTGGGCCGCATCCTGGCCACCGAAGCTGCCGCCGAGTATCAACGCCAAACGGGGCGCAAGAAACGGGTTAACGCGGTCCAATTGGGATATGAAAGCCGGTGTGCCAAGCCTCATGCTTTTGATGTGATGTTGGGAAGCCAGTTGGGCGTGGGCGCTTATCGGGCTTTGGTGGAGGAGAAGCGCGACGGAGTGATGGTCTCGGTGGTGGGCCAGTTGGAGCTGATCTATGTGCCGTTTGAAGAACTAGTGGATCCGCGCACTTTGGTCACCCGAGTGCGATACATTGAACCCGGCAGCGATTTTCACCGTTTGGCCCGATTCCTGGAAACTTATGTGAACGAATAGCCCCGGCTCGCCCTGGGGTACTGCGAGCCTTCCCCTTTATGTGCGGAGGCACCAACATGCCCGGACCCATTGAATCTCTCATCCAGGCTGGCTCAAAAGTGTGGCTGGACTCGGTGGACCCGGACGCCGTGGCCCAAAACCGCGACTGGGGAGTCACCGGGGCCACCTCCAACCCTGTGATCATCTCCGAACTGATCCAAAGCGGCAAGCTGGACCACCAGCTTGAACAACTTCTACGCCAAGGGCTGGACGACCACCAAATCGCCTGGGAACTGGCCGATCAGGCCGTCAGCGCTGCAGAAAAGGTCTTCCTGCCCATTTGGGAACAAACCCAAGGCGAAGACGGCTATGTGAGCTTTGAACTGGACCCGCTGCTTGAGGATTCCTCCTGCACCCTCTCGCACGAGCAAAAGGTGGAGCAATACATCGCCTTGGGCCAGCGCTGGGCTAGTGGACATCCCAACCGGATGATCAAAGTGCCGGCTACCCCAGCCGGACTGGATGCCCTGGAGGAGCTGGTCGCCTCGGGCGTGACGGTCAATGTGACTTTGCTCTTTACGGCTCCTCAGTATCGTCAGGCCCGAGAAGCCGTCTGGCGCGGCGCTCAACGCCGAGGTTCGCTCCAAGGGTTCCAAGCCGTCTTCAGCATCTTCGTGTCCCGAATTGATGTTTACACCGCCAAGCATGTGCCGGAGCTTTCGCCTCACGCTCAAGGCCAGGTGGGCATCGTCAACGCCAAACGCATCTGGCAGGAGAACCAGCGCTACTGGGCCGACAAGCCCACGCCACTCAAGCCCGAGATCATCTTTGCCAGCACGGGAGTGAAAAACCCTCAGGATCCACCGGATAAGTATGTGGAAGCCTTCGCCGGTGGGGACATTCTAACCAACCCTCCGGCCACCAATGCTTGGGTGCAGCAAAGCGGCAAACAGTACCGGCGCCGTATAGAAGAACTCCCCCCCGAGTCGGTGCTTCAGGAAATTGACCAGAAGGTAAATGTAGATCGGATGTTCAGCGTGTTGATGCAGGAAGGAATAGAGAAATTCGCTCGGCCCCAAAAAGCCCTGCTGGAGTTGATCGCCCAACGCCGCCAAGAGCTGGCGGTGACCTAAAGGGGGAACGCATTCACCTTTGCCGGAAAAAGTCGGCTTTTTAAGTCCCGCAACACCTGGGTTTGGGCCCCATTCCAGTTATCTTTGCCCTTGGCGAAGGACAACCTGGGTGTCAAACTAAACGGGACTTTCCCGAGCACTTGGTGCCCAATTACCGAGTGCTTTTTCCCTCAGAGAAAGGAATTGAATCATGTCTTTGCCAAACCAACGACCGCTGTCTGGGCAGCGTTTTGTGATCTTGGTGGGCGATCAGTACGAGGACTTGGAGCTTTGGTATCCCAAGCTGCGTCTGGCCGAGGCCGGGGCAGAAGTGATTACTGCCGGACCAGAGGCCGGAGCCACCTATCGGGGCAAGCACGGCTATCCTTGCGTGGCCGACGCTGCCGTGGTGGACCTGAAGGCCAGTGAGTTTGCCGGAGTGATCATCCCTGGGGGCTGGATGCCTGATAAACTCCGGCGTGACCCTCTGGTGCTGCAACTGGTGCGTGAGATGGCCGCCCAGGAAAAACTCGTCGCCGCCATTTGTCATGGCGGATGGATTCCCATTTCGGCCGGAGTGTACCGCGGGGTGCGGGTCACTGGCTCCCTGGGCATCCGCGACGATCTGATCAACGCCGGAGCTATTTGGGAAGACGCTCCGGTGGTGATTGACCGCCACTTTGTTTCCAGTCGCAAGCCGGACGACTTACCCGAGTTCTGCCGAGGAATCTTTGCCGTCCTGGGCGTGGCGGATGTGGTTTGAACTGCATACCACCAAGCGGATTCAACCGGCTTGAAAAACCTAAGAAGCCGAAGCCTCCCGAGCCGTTTGGGCCAGGGCCAAGGCGCGTCGGATGCGATTCAAGGTGGACTGTTTGCCCAACACTTCCAGAGTTTCAAACATCCCAAAACCCACCCCTTGGCCTGTGGTGGCCACACGCACCGCGTGGATGATCTGGCCCAGCTTGATCCCCCGCTGTTGAACAAACTCCTGCATGAGCTGCTGGAGCTGTTGGTGTTGGAACTTCTCCGGAGGCAGTTGTTCCAACAGTTGGGCAAATTGGGTCAAAAGCTCCACGGCCTCAGGGGGCTTGACCAGTCGCTTGTGAAAGTCTTTTTCCGAATAAGGGAACTGCTCGTCCCCCTGGAACATGTAGGCAAACTCCAGGATGTCTCCGGCCACTTTGATCCGATCGCCAGCAAATTGGACCACTTGGCGCACTCGCTTCCACAAGGGGTTTTGCGGGCCAAGGGGCGAAGGCACCAGCCCAGCTTGCTGCAAATAGGGCACCACCAGTTGAACCTTGCGATCCAGGTCCAGCCGTTGCATGTAGCGGTGCTGAAAAGCGGCCAGTTTGGCCGGATCAAAGCTGGCTGGAGCTTTGTGCACTCGGGCCAGCGAAAAGTGCTTTAACATCTCTTGGCGTGAAAACTCCTCCGTGTGATCGTCCAACGACCAGCCCAACAAAAGCAAGTAGTTCAACAACGCTTCGGGCAAATAGCCGATGGCCCTGTAGAAGTGGACCATGACCGGGTTGAATCGTTCCGGGTCCACTTCCCGGCCCAAGGCTTCCATGATCCGAACGCCTCCTTGGTAAAGTTTTCGGAACTCCGGGTGGTTGAGGTACTGTTTGAGCTTGCGTTTGCTGAGTTTGTTTCGGCTTCCGGGTTCGGCCACATAGGGCAGATGGGCCCATTGGGGCACCGGATAGCCCAGCGATTGAGCAATGAAAATCTGCCGGGGAGTGTTGGAAAGATGCTCCTGGGCTCGGATCACATGGGTGATGCCCATGTGATAGTCGTCCACCACACTGGCCAGATGATAGAGCACCGAGCCGTCGGCCCGCTGGATCACATGGTCTTGTTCGCTGGCCCAAGGCACCTCTACCCGACCGCGGATCAGATCCTCAAACTCGCAGGAGCCTTCCTGGGGGATTTTGAGTCTCACCACAGGTCGGCGTCCCTGGGCCTCAAAGCGTCGGCGTTCTTCCTCGTCTTGGGCCATCCAGCGCCGGGAATAGCGCCAGGAGCGGCCTTGGGCCTGGGCCTGCTGGCGTTCTTGGGCCAGTTCTTCCGGGGTGGCGTAGTCATAGTAGGCCGCTCCACGCTCCAGGAGTTGTTGGACTGCTTGTTGGTAAAGCTCTTGGCGTTGGGACTGGAAGTAGGGTCCATGGGGTCCACCCACCTCAGGCCCTTCGTCCCAGTCCAGACCCAGCCATCGGAGCCCCTCCAGGATCGGATCCAACGACTCGGCCACATGACGCTCTTGGTCGGTATCGTCTATGCGCAGAATAAACCGCCCCCCTTGAGACTTGGCAAAAAGCCAATTGAACAACGCCGTGCGCACCCCCCCAATGTGCAAATAACCGGTGGGGCTGGGAGCAAACCGGGTTCGCACAGTTTGGTTGGAAGCCATGGAGGAATCCTTGCAGCAAATCGGGACAAGCTCTCTGGGGGCAAGATAGCCTCTTTGGCCCCAGGGAGGGAAGTGGGTGGGTCTACAAGCTGAGGAAATTCCGACCACTTTCCCTGGCAGCAGGAAAGCTTGGGCCCTGGCACGCGAAGGGGTAAGATGGTATTCGGACTCGTGGCGTGGAGCAGTGTGCAATGAGACAAGCCGTAGCACAGGTTGTGATGCTGGGCTGGGTTATTGCTTGGGCCCTGGTCCCCGTGGCATGGAGTCAGGATCGGGGATTGGAGTTTTTTGAGAAAAAAATCCGTCCGGTGCTGATCAAGCATTGTTACCAGTGCCACAGTGCCCAAGCCGACGAAGTGCAAGGAGAGCTGCTTCTGGACAGCCGCCAAGGGATTCTGCAGGGCGGAGCCAGCGGGCCAGCTGTGGTCCCCGGAAAACCTCAGGAAAGTTTGCTCCTGGAAGCCCTACGCTACGAGTCTTTGGAGATGCCTCCGGAGGGAAAACTTCCGGATCATATCATCCGCGACTTTGAACGCTGGATTCTGCTGGGAGCTCCGGCCCCGGAAGGTAAAAAGCCCGTTAAAAGCTATCCCCCTTCCCGCAATCACTGGGCTTTTCGTCCCGTCAAGCAACCCTCACTTCCGAAGGTGCAAAATCCCCAGTGGTGTTGGACTGCGGTGGATCGGTTCGTTCTAGCCCGAATAGAAGCCCAAGCCCTTTCCCCAGGACGCGAAGCCTCGGAGGAAGTGCTTGTGCGGCGATTGTACTTGGACTTGTGGGGACTTCCGCCCACTCCGGAGCAGCTTGAGGAATACTTCGCCGATTCCCAACCTGGACGATGGCAGCGGTTGGTGGACCGGCTGTTGGCCGATCCGCGCTTCGGGCAGCGTTGGGGACGCCACTGGCTGGATGTGGTCCGCTATGCCGACTCCAGCGGTGGGGGACGCTCGCTGCTGTTTCACCAGGCGTGGCGGTTTCGGGACTATGTGGTCCGGTCGTTCAATCAAGACAAACCCCTGGATCGGCTCATCCTGGAACACATTGCCGGGGACCTCCTGCCCAGCTCCTCTTGGGAGCAGAAGCGCGAGCAACTGGTTGCCACCGGTTTTTTGCTGCTGGGGCCGATCAACTACGAGCTTCAAGACAAAGTGCTACTGCGGATGGAAGTCGTGGACGAGCAGATTTCCACCATAGGGAAGGCTTTTTTGGGCATGAGCTTGGGCTGTGCCCGATGCCACAACCACAAGTTTGATCCCATTCCCATGCGCGACTACTACGCCCTGGCCGGAATCTTCCGCAGCACCAAATCGCTGGTGCCAGGGAATGTGTCGGGATTCAACACCCGAGAACTCCCCCTGCCGCCGGAGCAACAGCAAGCCCTGATCCAATTCCGCCAAAAACTCAAACAGCTCCAAGCCCAATCGGGACAACTTGCCCGGGAAATCCAGCACTGGGAAGCCCGGAGCCTGCAGCTTCGGGGCTTTCAACTTGAGCGAAGCCAGGTGGTGGACGACACCCAGGCCCAATTGCTTGGCAACTGGTCGGCTAGTCGTTCGGCCAAGCCGTTTTTCCAGCGTGGCTATCACTACGCTCCGGCCAATGGGAAACACATAGCCCGATTTGCATGCTCTTTGCCTCCCGGACGCTACCTGGTGCAGACGATTTACTCTCCCGCGACGAACCGATCTTCCAAAGCCATCTATCGGATTCACCACGCTGGAGGCACTGCCACGGTGGAGTTGGACCAACGCCAGAGAGCTTTAAGACAAGACGGGTTTGTGGAGCTTGGTGAGTTTGAGTTTTCCGGCCAAGGGGTGGTGGAGCTTTGGGGCGAGGGAGGTGGAGTGGTGATTGCGGATGCCGTGCGTTGGGTGCCTCAGGATCCCCAAGCTCGGGCCACCGAAGAACAAATCCAACAAGCCCAGAACCAACTGCGTAAGCTCCGCGCCCAACAAACCCAAGTGCTACAACAGCTCCATCAGCTTCGTCGCCAAGCTCCTGGGGAACCTCCTCGGGTCATGGCCGTGCAGGACCACGAAGAAGTGGGCGACTGGCACATTTGCATCCGCGGGGATGTGCGCAAGCTGGGCCCTAAGGTGCCTCGTGGTTTTTTGAGTGTGGTGGGCCCACTGGGTATTGACTCCATTCCCAAGGATCAAAGTGGGCGTTTGCAATTGGCTCAATGGATCGTCCATCCTCAAAACCCCCTCACGGCCCGAGTGTATGTCAACCGAGTGTGGTATCACCTGTTGGGTCGTGGGATCGTGCCCACGGTGGACAACTTCGGGACCACAGGCCAAGAGCCTTCGCATCCGGAGCTGCTGGACTACTTGGCTGGGTGGTTCGTCCGGCACGGCTGGTCCACGAAAGCTCTGGTGCGACTGCTCGTGTGCTCTCGGGTGTATCGGCTCTCCAGCGATCCTCGGCAGCCCCAAAGTCGTCAGGACCCACAGAACCGCTGGTTCTGGCGCGCGGAGCGCAAGCCCCTGGAAGCGGAGGCGATTCGGGATGCCATGCTTTTGGTCAGCGGGCAGTTAGATTGGCGCATGGGCGGTCCAAGTTTGCCAGCGGGACTGAAGCGCGAGTTTGGCTACCGCTACACCACCCGACGACGCAGCCTTTATGCACCGGTGTTGAGAAACACGCTGATGGATGTGTATGTGGTGTTTGACTTTGCCAACCCGAACCTGGTGGTGGGCCGTCGGCCGCGAAGCGTGCTGCCCACCCAGGCCCTGTGGCTGATGAACAGCCCCTTTGTGCTCCAACAGGCTCAACATCTGGCCCAACGAATACTAAACCTGCCTGAAGCCACGCTGGAGCAGCGTGTTCGCCGGGCTTATCGGATCGTGCTGGCCCGAGAACCTCAACCCCAAGAGCTGCAAGCATGCCTGGAGTTTCTCAACCAGCAAGGCCCTGACTCCCTGGACGCCTGGGCCCAATTGTGTCAAAGCCTGTTTTGCACTCTGGAGTTCCGCTACATCTATTGAGAAAATATTGAGAAAAATTACAGAACAGATGATTAGGTTGCGACTCCCGGATCTGTTTGTCAAAACTGGATCTGCAATAACTATCGTTTAGCTCAGCGTTCAGTTTTGCTTTACAAGTTGCCAACGCTGACCAGCAAAAACGATTTCTCTGACAAGTTTCGGGCATCTGGTATTTTAGATTTTGTGATTTCTTAATTTTTTATCGCCAGTCCTTTCCACTCTTGAAGTGTGAACTTAAACTCCGAAGGCAGTGAAGGTAGTTTTGCATTTGTGCACTGGGCTTACGCTTTGCTTTTTCAAAAAAGTCGAATAGAGATGTGTGTAGCTTCGGACAAGCATTCTTTTTGCTCATTGCATCAGTCTGAAGAACCGATAACCTGGAAACATCGTCCGGTTTCTTCCGGTCCTGAAACGGATTTGAGGAGCGCAACGATGCGTTGGACAGCGCGATGCACGGTGGGAGTGATTTTGGTTTGGTTGACAACTGTGCAAACAGCCGTGGCCCAAAAGCTCCCCTATCGGCTCACAGATCCCCAGTTGGAAATTGTCCGCGTGGACCACGATCCCAAGGCGTCGTTTTTGGGCATTGCAGCTACTCCCTCAGGACGAGTGTTTGTCGGAGGGCGCGAGTCCCTGTTTGTTTATGAACCGGCTCCTGACTCTCCTACTGGCTGGGCCACACGGCGACTACTGTACCGGTTTCCGCCGCACACTTGGATTTATGACATTGAAGTCTGGGGTGAAGACCTGCTGGTGCTCACTGTCAGTGCTTTGTATCGGCTTCGCGGAGCTGCGCGGGGAGAGTTCTCAGGCAAACCGGAGCGCCTGGTGTGGGGAGTGCCGCTGGGACATGTGCATCAGTGTTTTCACGGGATGGAGTTGGGGCCTCAAGGGGATGTGTACTTCGCCACCGGGGATCCCCTGTGGTACTACGGCGATTGGAACCGTCCGGACCACTGGGGGCACTGGACCCTGTTCAGCCGACCCGGCATGTTGCGCACCCCTTACACGGGCGTGGGCGGGGTGTTTCGGGCCCGAGTGGATGGCTCACGCCTGCTGGTCGAGTGCACCGGCTTTCGCAACTGCTGCGGCCTGGCTTTTGACCGCCACTGGAATCTCTTCATTAACGACAACGATCATGAGTCTTTGCCGGTGCATTATGTGCCGGGGCGGCTGATGTATGTGATTCCTCATGCTTACTACTCCTGGCCTCGGGGCTGGACTGTGGCCAAAGCCCCCTGGCGCCAAGACCTCCTGCCGAGTCTGAATGACCGCCTGGGACGCTTCGTCCCGGTGGGACAGTGCTACTATGACGAAACCTACCTGGGGTCCAAGTATCGCAACAGTCTGCTGGTGGCCCGATGGGGAAACCGCACCGTGGCCCAATTTCCCTTGAAACCTCACGGGGGAGGTTTTCGCGCCCAGGAGCGCCCGCTGCTTGTGGCCCAAGGCACTGCTCGGCCCGTGCATGTGTGCACCCTGCCGGATGGAAGACTGCTCGTGAGCGTGGCCTACATGGAACACAACGAAAACTCCCCTGTGTATCCCAGCGATCTTCTGCTCATTCGCCGCAAAGACCTGCCCCAAAACCCTGACTGGAAACCTTACGATCATTTGACCGTAGGAGCGGAGCGACTCTGGGCCGAGTTGGGCCAACCCGACTGGACCCGACGCCACTGGGCCCATCGGGAACTACTCCGACGCGGCGGGAAACTTTTGCAACAAGCCACCCGGCGCCTAGCCCAGTGCCCCCCGGAGCATCCGGCCCGAGTGCACTTGATCTGGCTGGCCGCTGCCAGCAGGAACCCCGAGGCCAAAGCCCTCTTGCGCAAGATTCTCCAATCCGGTTCGGCTCAGGATCGGGTGCAGGTGCTCCGGGCTTATCGGGACTTTCCCACTTTAGGTGGTCGTGCCCAAGTGTTCTTGCCCTATGTCAACGATCCTCATCCCCAGGTGCAGTTGGCGGCGTTGGTGGGTCTGTTTGAGGTGATGTTGCCACCTCGGCTGCTTGGGCCAGTGATGGAAGGTCCGGCCCGAAGCCCCGATCCCCACCTGCGCCACACGGCCACTATGCTCTTGGCGCGTCGGGCTTCCTTGAATCAACTGGTGCAGCTTTGCACCAACCGGGACGCTCAGGCTCGGCTGGCCGGAGTGCTGGCTGCCGGTTTTCGCCTCACCGTGCCCACGCCCACTGCTCCCCTGCACGAAGCTACCCCCTTGGAAGAGCCCCGGGGAGTCCAAGTGCGCTACGCCACCGAAACGGTGGACCTGCGCCGCTTGGTTCCTCGCTTGGGCAACTTTACCATTGCTCAGTGGTGGTCCGCTGTACCTCACACACCCGAGCAGGAAAGATTGTTCCAGTTGCTCCTTCAGCGATTGGGCGACCCGGACCGCACGGTTCGGGTGCAGGCAGCGTTTTTCCTTCGGTTGCTCAACGACCCTCGCAGCCAGCCCCAGGTAGAAAAGGTGCTGCGTGCCGATCAAACGCTCCGCTTGCGCACAGCACCGCTTCGTCGAGTGGGCCAAGTCTGGGTCATCGGGCCTTTTGACGACCAAGGGAAAGGCTTCCGCCAGGTCCACCCGATTGAACAAAACCCCGTGAACCTGACTGCCACCTACCTGGGAGCCGAAGGACGCAAGCTGCGTTGGCGTCGGATTCGGGTGGGCCGGATGATCTCTTTTGACCGGCTTTGGGGACCATGCTCTGGATGTTCCTCTTATGTGTATTTTCGCTTGGACAGCGCCGCCCCGGGACTGGTGAACCTTCTGGTAGGTTCGGACGACGGAGTGCGCGGGTGGGTAAAGCGGCGTCTGGTCTTGGATCACGCTGTGCAGCGAGGGGCACTGCCGTTGCATGATGTGGTGCCGGT
>JAJRRR010000224.1 GCA_024279285.1 Planctomycetota bacterium | reverse complement strand
CAGGCACCGGCAAAGTGCCGTTGGTCTCCAGATGAATAAGAAACCCTTGACGGTGGAAGGCTTCGATCAGGGGGGGATCCAGTTGCAGCAGAGGTTCTCCCCCGGTGCACAACACCCGGCGCACACCTTGCGACGAAGGCCACAAGGAAGCCACCAGTTGGGCCAGTTCTTGAGCCTGATAACGCCCTCCCCGGGGACCGTCGGTGCCGACAAAATCCGTGTCGCAGAAGTTGCACACGGCTTGGGCTCGGTCCGCTTCGTGTCCACTCCACAAGTTGCAACCGGTGAAGCGAACCAACACGATCGGCACCCCGGTGTGATAGCCCTCCCCTTGGATCGTGTAGTGGATTTCTTTGATCGTGTAGGGCATGGGCACTAGGGCCTTGGCGGTTGAGGGGCAAGTTGAGTTGGCTTGGAGGCATAGGGCAGGGGGTCTTCCAGCCCGGCTTGGGCAAATCCCCGCAGTCGCAACAGGCACGCATCACACGCGCCACAAGCCACCCCTTGAGGTGAAGGATCGTAGCAACTACTGGTCAAGGCAAAATCCACCCCAAGCTCGGCTCCTTTTTGAATGATTTGGGCTTTGGTCCAGTGGATCAGGGGAGTGTGGATCCTCACCGGTCGGCCTTCCACGCCAGCTTTGGTGGCCAAGGCAGCCATTTTTTCAAACGCGGCGATGTACTCGGGCCGGCAGTCCGGATAGCCGCTGTAGTCCAGGGCGTTGACCCCGATGAAAATATCCTGGCTCTCCAACACTTCGGCCCAAGCCAACGCATAGGCCAGAAAGATCGTGTTGCGAGCCGGGACATAAGTGATCGGGATGCCCTGCTCGATTTGCTCAAAGCTGCGACCCTTGGGCACCTCAATCTGGTCGGTCAAAGCTGAACGGCCAAAGCGACGCAGATCGATGGGCAAGATGACATGTTCTTGGGCACCCAGGTGTCGGGCCAACTTTTCGGCGCACCGCAACTCCACCCGATGACGCTGGCCGTAGTCAAAGCTCAGGGCGTAGAGGTCAAAACCTTGGTTCCGGGCCACGGCAGCCGTGGTAGCCGAGTCCAACCCGCCACTGAGCAACACCACTGCTTTGGGTTTGGTCTGATTCATGTGCTGAGAACCTTGCCGAAGAAGAAGCTAATCGTGGACCTACTCTCCCTTTTCCATCTTATCCGGACCCCAGACTGGGCAAAGCCAAGCTTTTACGGTCGTCCAAATGTTAGGTGGCCTCTATGCCCTGGAGTCGCACTCCTTGATGGTCCAGAAGGATCACGGTTCGGGCTCCTTCGCCTTCTAGTTCCAACGCGTAGGCCCCTGGCCCTCGCACGCTCAACTGCACCCGATCCAAGCGACGACCGTTCCACAGGGCCAGGGCCTGATTGATCTGTTGGGCCTGCTGGGCAAGCTGGCGGCCAGGCTCGGTGGCCAGAAAGAGCCTTCGTGCGGCGGCTTCGGCATGGGGACCGTAAAGCCGAGCAAATCGTCCCGTCTCCAAACTCATTCGCAACAGCCGAGCCAACACTTCCTCCAACTCCGGCGGCACCTCGCCTTGGTCCAACGCCGTTTGAAGCTCCCCAAAGGCTCGCCGCTCTTGGGGACTGTGGAGCTGGTCCAACACAGCAGCCACTTCCAGGGCCAGGGGTTCTTGCAGTGGAGGGGGAATGAGGATCATGGCCCACTCCTGTCTTAAAGCAGAAGGTTTGAGAACTCGCCTCCAAGCCTGGGGGATGGTCCGTGCCTGTTGGTTTGGATTCGCCGTCCTCGGGGCAAGGCCACCTCCTGCCGGTTTCAGCTTCAGGCTTTGGGGGCCTGGGGTGCCGGTTGCTTGGTGCCTCCTTGCTGGTCCCGATGCCATATCTGGTGGCATTGCCAGTTGGGATCGGGCTGAGGGAAATCCTGGCGAAAATGCACCCCGCGGCTTTCTTGTCGGTTGAAAGCTGCCTGGGCAATCAAACAGGCCACAGTGAGCATGTTTTGCAACTCCCAGGCCCGAGGTCCTTCCAACTGTTGTGGCAGCACATATCGGGCCCAGGTGTTCAGGGTCTCTAGGGCTTCGTGCAAGCCTTCCCCACTGCGGCGAATACCAACTTGGCGCCACATGAGACTTTGCAGTGAGCGGCGCATGTCTTCCACATCAAGCGGGCCGGCGGGGGAGGTGGGCAGGGGATATTGTTCCACGGGCAAGACGCGCAGTTCCTCAGGCATTTCCAACGCTTCGTGCGAAGCTCCCTGACCGGCCAAGGCACCAAACACCAGGCTTTCCAACAAACTGTTGGAAGCCAGGCGATTGGCCCCATGAAGCCCACTGCTGGCCACTTCTCCAGCGGCCCAAAGCCCCGGCACCGTGGTGCGTCCTTGGGCATCCACGAGCACACCCCCGACCAGGTAGTGAGCTGCAGGGCGTACCGGAATTCGGTCCCGAGTCACATCCAGCCCAAACCGCTCACAAGCCCCTACCAATCCCGGAAACCGTTCCCGAATCCTCCTTGGGTCCAAATGGCTCAAGTCCAGAAACACATGCGTGCTGTGGGTCTTTTCCATATGAGTGACGATGGCCCGACTCACTACATCCCGAGGGGCCAACTCCGCTCGGGAGTCATACTGCGGCATGAACCGCTTTCCGAACCGATCCACCAGCCAGGCCCCTTCGCCGCGCAGGGCTTCGGTGATGAGAGTGCGAGAGCTTCCGGCGATGTAGAGGACCGTGGGATGGAACTGGACGAACTCCAGGTCGCGGAGGACCGCTCCGGCCCGATAGGCCATCGCCAGCCCGTCTCCCGTGGAAACGGCCGGATTGGTGGTTTCCCGATAAAGCTGCCCAGCCCCGCCTGAGCATAAAATCGTTTGCTTGGCCCAAATGAGGGTTTTCCCGTTTCCTGGGGTCCACACCACGGCTCCACAGCAGCGGCCCTGATGAGTCAGCAAGTCCAGCACAAAGGTGTGATTCCAGATGCGCACCTGGGGGCGTTTTTCCACTTGGGCAATCACCGTGCGCATCACTTCCCGTCCGGTGGCATCGCCCAGGGCATGCACTACCCGATGACGGCTGTGCCCTCCTTCGCGTCCCAGGGCTAGATGTCCGTGTTCTTGATCAAACTGGGCTCCCCAAGTGATCAGCTCCTGAATGTGTCGGGGAGCTTGGCGAACCACCATGCGCACGGTTTCCGGATCGCACAGTCCGTCCCCGGCCCGAAGCGTGTCTTCCTCGTGGCTCTCAAACCGGTCTTCAGGGTCCATGACCGAGGCGATCCCCCCCTGGGCAAACTGGCTGCTGGACTGCTCCAGGCCCTGCTTGTTGAGCACCAGCACTCGGAGCCGCCCCTCCACGGCCAGAGCCGCCCGAAGACCCGCCAGTCCCCCGCCTATGATCAGAATGTCCGTGAAGTAATGCGACAGTTCCTTGGGATCAAAGGGGACGAGGAACCGCGGGACCGGAATCATGAGCCACCTGCCGTCGGGGCAATAAAGAAAAACGACCACCCCGGTGGTCGCAAGAACCTGCAAAATAACAACTTGTGAAGAAATCCCAGCGAGGGCGACGGGACTCGAACCCGCAACCACCGGATCGACAGTCCGGTACTCTAACCGATTGAGCTACGCCCCCGACCTTGTGCTACACACTAACCCTATCGCCTAGCAAGGGTTAATTCTTCAACAAGTTTATCCACCCAGCTCAAATGATCAAGGGGCTTGCATTCAAGCCCTCGGTTCCAGGCCAAAAGCGGGCGTGTTGATCCTGCTTGTGACGACCGGGAGCCTTGGAAAGCAGGGGGTTGTTTGCAGTTCTTTTTGTAAACAGGGGCAAGCTTTGGGAACCGGCCAGGGCCCACACAAAAGAGGCTCGCTCAAGGCAGCAACCAGCTAGCCAGCAACCCTGTTTCCCGGAGGAAATCAGGCCGGTGCAAAGAGCCGGTGGCCAATCTTTGGGACCAAGGATTGCGCCCAGGTGAGGATCAACCCCGCCGAGGCTTGGAGTGGGGGACTGAAAATGTCCCCCTCCTCATTTCAATAACCTCCATCACAGCTTCGGTTAGGGCTTAGAGCCTGTCCCGAAATTAGGTGTGGCCTGGGGTGAGCCGCCGGAGCATGAGATGAATCATGCTGATCTGGATCAGGGCTTCGCCGGTGGCAGGGTTCCGCTGGTAGTCCTTGCTGTGGCAACGATAACGCCCCAGCCCCCCAAAGGTCCTCTCCACGATCCAGCGTTTCGGTAAAGCCACAAACCCTTGCACGCCCACCAGACGGAGCACCGTTTGCAACATCTAGCCGCACATCGTGCATATCCACTCCGGCAGCTTGTTGCGCCCATACGCCGAGTCGGCCAAGATCACCTTCAAACGCTTGGACTTCTCTTTCAGCTTGGCCACCACCCGCCGGGCACCCTGGTGATCCTGCACGCTGGCGGCGTGAACCGCCACCGCCAACACCAGGCCTAAGGTATCCACCACCAACTGGCGTTTCCGGCCCGTCACCTTCTTGCTCGCGTCGTAACCCCTTTCGGCACCGCCAACTTCCGTCGTTTTCACCGACTGGCTGTCCAGGATCGCCGCCGTGGGAGTCTTTTCTTCCCTACCGATCGCCGCACACGCTCCCGCAGCCTGTCGTGGATGCGTTCCCACACGCCTGCTTTGCGCCACCGCCAAAAGGTGTTGTAAACCGTCTTCCAGGGTGGGAAATCGTGGGGCAACGCCCGCCATTGGCAGCCGGTCCGGACCACATACAGGATCCCGTCGAGGATTTCTCGTGGATTGGTG
>JAJRRR010000015.1 GCA_024279285.1 Planctomycetota bacterium | reverse complement strand
GTCCAAGCGTTCGGTGCGGGCGCGGATTTTGAGCTTAAAAAGCGTGTCGACCGCCTCTCGCAGTGTGGCCTGGAGCTGCTCGTCGTTCATTTGTCTTAGCTCGGAAGCCTTCATGGCTAGGTTCCCAGCTTAGGTGGTAGGCAATCGCCGCACGAAGCGTACTTTGACTGGCATTTTGTAGGCCACGCGGGCCAGGCACAGTTTGGCAGCTTGTTCGGTCACGCCGCCCACTTCGTAAAGGATCGTTCCGGGCTTGACCACCGCCGCCCAGTATTCCGGCTCCCCTTTCCCCTTGCCCATTCGGGTCTCCAGGGGGATGGAGGTGATGGGCTTGTGGGGAAAGATGCGGATGTAAAGTTTTCCCTCGTGCCGCAGGTACTGTTGGGCAGCGATGCGGCCGGCTTCAATCGTTTGGGCGCTGATCCATCCGCCCTGGACGGCTTGCAGGCCGTATTCGCCGAAGACGACACGGTTTCCGCGGGTCGCTTTACCTCTTATGCGTCCTCTTTGGACCTTTCTGTGCTTGACCCGCTTGGGCATCATGGCCATCGTCGGAACCCTCTCCAAACATGCCGCGGAAAATCCAGACCTTTACGCCGATTTGTCCTTGGGGGATTTTGGCTTCGGCAAAGCCGTAATCAATGTCGGCTTGCAAGGTGGACAGGGGCACGGTGCCCCGCATGTACTTTTCGCGTCGGGCCATTTCGGCTCCGCCGAGCCGTCCGGCCAATCGCACCTTGATCCCTTTGGCTCCGGCTTCCATCACCTCGTCCATGGCACGCTTGACCGTGCGACGAAACGGAGCCCGACGGCTCAACTGCGCCGCAATGTCTTCGGCCACCAGTTGAGCCCGAAGTTTTTCGTTGGTGATTTCCAAAATCTTCAGGTTGATCCGCCGTCCGGTCAGTTGCTGAAGCTCCTCTTGGAGCTGTTCCACCTCTTGGCCTTTTTTGCCGATGATCAGCCCCGGCCGGCAGGTGTTGATCAGCACCTTGACTTCGTCCCGGGTGCGCTCAATTTCGATGGAGTCAATGCCGGGATATTTGGGTCGGCCTTGAGGGTCTTTTTTATTTTTGATGTAGCGGCGAATTTTTTCGTCCTCAACCAGCAGTTGGGCAAACTCGCGCTTGGAAGCGAACCATCGGCTCTTCCAACCGACGGTAACGCCCAGGCGAAACGCATACGGGTGAACTTTCTGGCCCATGGCAATTCCACCCTTTTATCGGGACTTGGCTTGTTCGGGGACATCGACGGCGATGTGGATATGGGACATTCGGCGTCGGATCAAGTAGGCCATGCCTCGGGCACGCGGTTGAATGCGTTTGAGCATGGGCCCTTGATCCACGCGGGCATCCACCACCACCAGTTGGCGGAGGTTGCGTTCGTTTTGGTATTCGGCGTTAGCGATGGCACTGCGGAGGACTTTTTCCAGCATTCGTGCACCGCGTTGGGGCTGATAGCGCAGCAGGGCCAGGGCTTCGTCGGCCCGACGGCCCCGGATCAAGTTGGCCAACGGACGCACTTTGCGAGGGCTGATGCGGGCAAAGCGGTGCGAAGCCCGATAGGCCATCGTTGGTTTCCTCTGGCTTGGGGAAAACTACTTCTTGCCCTTTTTGCCGCTGTGACCGTGGAAGCGTCGGGTGGGGGCGAACTCGCCCAACTTGTGCCCCACCATCTCCTCGGTCACATACACCTTCACATGGTCCCGACCGTTGTGCACCAGGAAAGTGAACCCGACAAACTCCGGTACGATGGTGCAGGCTCGTGCCCAAGTTTTGATCGGCTGTCGGGTTCCGGCCTGGCGTTGTT
>JAJRRR010000223.1 GCA_024279285.1 Planctomycetota bacterium | reverse complement strand
CTGGCCCTGGATGACAAACTCTGGGGTGGCTTGAGAGCCATCAGGCCGCAGTCGGCCCAAGATCGTCACAGGGCGGGATTCAAACACATCCGGCAGCGGGTGGGGTACCACATCCAGCAACTCCGCCTCAGAAGATTGCACCTGCAACTGCGTCAACACGGGAACCGAAAGGGTGCGTAGGATGCGGGCCAAGGCTTCATCCAAGCGGCTTTCGCTCTCCACGGCTTCAAACCATCCTCGCCCTTGCTGGGCCAGACGCCGCAACAATCCCTGGTTGACGGCCTCATCCACACCCACGATGAACAACCGGAAGTTGCCCCGTTGGGTGGCTCTGCGGACTTGGGCCAACACGGCATCTTCCCCGGCCACATGCCCGTCGGTCACCACCACGATCACTTGGAGTCTCTCCGAAGAATTGTTGCGGAGGACCATCCGCAGGGCCTTTTGCAAGGCAGCTCCTAACTCGGTTCCTCCTCGGGCATGGACTTGGGCAAGCCATTCCACGGCACGCCATCGGTTCTGGTTCGTAGCGGGGCACCAAGTACGACTCTTGCCCGTGCCTTTCAGACACCACCGCTCCAGGGCGTGGTCAAATACCAACAAGGCAAAGCGGTCCTGATCCCCTAGCGAGTCCAGCATCCGGCCCACGGCACGCCGGGCAGCGACGATCTTCCAACCCTCCATGCTGCCGGAGCGGTCCAAGACAAACACCACATCCCGAGGTGGTGAGGCCGTGGCAGCATTACGGCGTGGCGGGACCACCGTGACGGCGAACACTTGCTCCGAATCGTCCAAAGGACTGAGTTGACAACTGCTCACCAGGGCTTGCTCACCCAAGGGCACTCGCAACAGGAAGTCCCGATTGGCCCGCTCCCCAGGCTTCAAACGCACCCGACACCACTGCTCCTGCCCCTCTACCACCACGCTGTGGAGCGAACAGCTTAGATGGTCTTGCCATCTGGGAGCGAACACCCCTTGGCTGTGAAGTTCCACTTCCAGCGAAAGCTGCACGGGATTGGGAAAACCAGGCAGAAGCACAGGCGGCGTGACACGCGAGGCATCCGGCACCTGGTCGGTGTCGGGTTGGGTACCCTGGCCCACCGGAGGATCGTCCAACGGAGTGCCCGACACATAACGCGGAGCCACCACCAACGGGAACCGGAATTGAGCCTGGGCATCCACCACCTCCAGCGGCATCACAAAGCTCAGTTCCACGGTGCATTCTTCCTTGGGAGGAATGTTGCCCACTTGGACTGTAAACACTTCGGGGCGATCTTCTTCGGCCATGGCCACTTGGTAGCCTTCCTGAAGAGCTCGCCGATAGCGGCGGCGAGCCTTGGCGCGCTCCAGCAACTGGGCTTCCAGACGCCGAGAGCCCACCCGCATTACAAACTCCGTCACAGCCCCACGATCCGGTAGCGGAAAGATGTAGGTCGCCTCCAAGGCTTTGTCAAAGACATTGCGAAACACTTGCTGCACTTGCACTCGGGCGAACAAACCTCGCACTTGGGCCTGAATTTGGAGCTTTTTCAGAGGCAGGCACCCTTGAGCTGTCTCCAGTGCCCCAAAGCCCCCTTGCCCCTGTTCAGCAATCGGTTCAGAAAAAAGTTCCACAGGTCGGATCATCGGTTCATTCTCCCCTGGAAGGTGGAATTTGAGAGACCGAAGTTCCCGGAGGAGTTGCCTGAGCTGCTGGGGTTTGAGCCGCCCGGGAAGGCAGCGTCCCCCCCAAACTCTCCCTGGAAGTCGGCAGCAGTCCTAGGCGAGCCAAGGCTTCCAACACTCGCTGGGTTTCTCGCCGCAGCAGCCAAAACTGTCTGGGGTGGAGTTGTTTTCCAGAAACCCCCTCCAGCACTAGGGTGACCCCGGCAGCCAACTGCAGGTGCAAAGCCGGCCAAGCTTGCACCCAGGATGGCTGGGACAAGCTTTGCCCTCTGGCAGGGGGGGCGACAGGCTGCGGCGCCGATGCCGAGCCGACAGAAACTTGCTGCTGCCAAAACAGGCGATCCTTTTCCCCCGTCCCAGCCCCTGTGGCCGGCTCTTGGGCCGCAGCCTGCACCTGGACTGCCTGCCCCGGAGTGGGAGTCTGCTTCTTGCACCATTGTTTCCAAACAGAAGGGGGGATTTGGGCCAACCCCAACAACTTCTGTTCATCTGCTCCGAGCATCATTTGCTGGATTTGGGCCAAGCGGGCCCCTTGGGCCTGAAGCTGCTTGATGGCCACCAGTTGCAACAGGTGGCGAGGACCGTAATAGGCCACCCGCCCCCGATGCTCCAACGGACGATCCAGGATGCCCAAGGTGGTGTAGTAGCGGATGGTTCGGGCATCCGGCACCGCCCGAACCCGAGCCGACGGAGGCCCCAGGTATCCGGTAGCCCTCAACACTTGGGCCACCATCTCTGCCAGCTCTTCAATCCGCCACATCTCACCACGCTCCTTGGAAGTTTTTCCCAGGGCAGGAAGCCTAGGCCCCCTCTTTCAGCCCAGGGACTTAAAGGTCCAAATGCCCAACAACACAATCCACAGCAGGGCTAATAACCAGCACATTTTCCTTCCTTGTACGAACCGAGAGGTTTTCAGTGCCAGTTGAGTCACCCTCATTCTAACAGTGTTATATGACAGTGTCAAAATATTTTTCCACAATTTTTCCCAGCCCTCACCAGCCGCCCTAGCAGGACCGAGAGAGCCAGAACTTAGGGAGCCCCGGGGAATAGTTCGCAACTACAGAAAAGAAGTTTTGCCTATGCTTTCGCTCTGACCTGGAAAACCAGCAAAACTGGCAAAGTTTTTCCCGCCCCACCCCCCGAAAGTGAACTGTTTTAGTCAAAAAGGCGATGTTCCCAAAGGCTGCAAACCCCCTCACTCCGGCAGAGTTTCCAAAACTGTTCCCCAAGGATGGAGGACCTCAGAATGCGTGCTTCCGCGATGTGCAAGGGCGAGGAGGTGCATGGCTTAGTGATGTGGCGCGTGGTGTTGGCGTTGTTGGTAGTTGCGGGGTCGACATGGGCCCAGCAAGGGCTGGATACCCCGTCCGGGGCTCCTGGGCTGATACGGACCAGTGGCTCGGGGGCGTTTGCTTCCCAAGCACTGCAAGCCGCCTCGCAACCGGATCAAAACCAGCCGGATCAGCCCTCGGAACCTCCCCTGCCGGAAGAAACGGAAGAGCCTTTGGAAATCACCGTTCGCCCACCCACTTTCATCGAAGAGCAAGCTGGAGTTCCCCGGGTGGGATTGCTAGAAGAATCCTTGTTCAACTCTCCTCAAGCTTTGACTATCGTCACGGATCAAGATCTGCTGGAGCTGGCTCCACGCACTCCAGCCGAAGCCTTGCGGCGGCGAGCCGGCATCTGGATTCAAAAGACCGGCCATCGGGGGGGAGCGCCGATTATTCGGGGGTTCATGGGCAACCGGGTCATTTACATGTTTGACGGCATCCGGCGCAACACGGCCAGTTTGTTTGCCGGACCCAACGGTTTCCTGCAAAACATCGATGTTCTGGATGTGGACCGCATTGAGGTGATTCGAGGACCCGGATCGGTACTCTATGGCTCCGATGCCATCGGTGGGGTGATCAATGTCATTAGCAACGAAGAACCGATCTTTACCCAAACAGGTACACTCACCGGAGCCCGATCCTATGGCCGCTGGGGCAGCGTGGATCAGGAACTCAGTGGTCGCCAAGAGTTCTTCCTGGCCACTCCTTCCATGTTCGTTTTCCTGGGCGGAAGCTTGCGTGACATTGACGATGTGCGAGGCGGAGGAAACATTGGCGTGCAAGTGCCCAGCTCCTGGCGAGAGGAAAACTGGGACTCGCAAATGGACTTGCTGCTGGGCCCCGGACGGAGACTGCAATTCTTCTTCCAGGAATTCAACGCCCCGGAAAGCAAGCGATACGATCGTCCCGACCAAGACCGGGTTACCCATCGCGAATTGTACGGGCTGCGTTACTTTGCCGAAGACATGGGATTCATTGAACGATTGCAAGTGACCGGCTACTGGCATGCCCAGCTCCAGCGCACCTATCGGCGTGGGGTGCTAGACCGCGATCAGGCAGATAAGACTTGGGGGGTGGATATCATCGCTTCCAGTTGGGTCACAGATCGGCTTCGGGCCGTGTACGGATTCCACATGCACCAAGATGACATCTTCCAGGTAAACCCCCGCCGGGGAACCCAAGACCCCGATGTGCTGTGGACCAATCCTGCTCTGTTCCTTCTGGCTGAGTACCAAATGACCGATCGGCTGCGGATAGATGTGGGCGTGCGATGGGACCAGTTTACGCTCAAGTCCTTTGCTCCCCCGTTGAGCCTCTTCCCAACCGAAGTCCAAGACGCCATCGCCTTGGGCGAGCTGTCCATTGACGATTTCAATCTGGACACCACCACCAACGCCGTCACGGGAGGAGTGGGCACGGTGTTTTCCGTGACGGAGAATCTAAACTGGGTGGTGCATGTGGGCCGGGCATTTCGTGCGCCGAATAAAAACGACCTGCTGCGGTTTGGGCAGTTCACCTTCGGATTCAATGTCCCCTCCCCGGGAGTGAAACCGGAGTCCAGTTGGACTTATGAGACCGGGCTTCGGGCCTCTTATCCCAATCTGGCTTACTCGCTTACTTACTTCCACACGGAATTACACGATGCAGTGGTCAGCCAACCTGGTGTGTTCGGAGGCCGAACCTTTATAGATGTTGACGGCGATGGTGTGGAAGACCCCGACGAAGGCGTGTTTGTCAAGTCCAACTCCCCAGGCGTGATCATTGCCAAGGGAATTGAATTTGAGGGGGTGTACTATCTGCCCCGGTGGCTCACTTGGCAATGGTTTGGAGACTATCCGGTTTCCATTTACGGCAATTTCACCTGGATCGACGGCAAAGACACAGGAAACCAAGAACCCCTGGACCGGATGTTCCCGGCCAACGGGCTCTTTGGGATTCGCATTGAAAACTCCCGCGATCCGGACCAACGGTGGTGGTGGATCGCCGCAGAGGCATGGATGGTGCGTCGGTTCCACCGGATTCGCCCTGCCCGACTGGCACGCGATCCGGCATTCCGCCTGGATCCTCAAGATCGGACCAGTCCCCTGCTCCGTCCGGATGGAAGCGTGCCAGGGTTCACTGTATTCAACATTCGCGGCGGAGTCTATCTGACGGAAAACGCCGTTTGGACTTTGGGGGTGGACAATGTGCTGAACAAAGCCTACCGGGTCAAGGATTCCCGAATTGACGCCCCCGGCGTGAGCTTCGTCACCAGCTTAGATGTAAACTACTAGCCTCCACTCAAGGCTGAACCTTTCCCAACGCAGGCACATGGTCCTTGAATGCTCAGGCTTGGCTTTGTCTCCCTCAAAGCCAAGCCATTTGTTTATGTGTAAACAGCTTTCTAAAAAACTTCTTTAACGCTCCACACACTTATTAAAGACTTTACCAAACACTTCTCGCAAACAAAATAAAATTTTGCCTTACTTGATTCTTCATTTCTTAAACTCTTTACTTTATCAACGCCTGACATTTTGAACTGAGCAAGCACAAATCGGGCCGAAGCTGATGGCGAACATCCCCTACCGCATGTTGCAAGGCCTGGATTTTGAGTTGCACACTTTTCAAGCAGGGCACCAGAGCTACGGGCATGGCCTTCTTGAATCGGGGTTTTAACAAATTCATCCTCATGACTGTTTTGAAAGAATTGACTTGGGGGAATTTTTTTGTCAGATTCGTGGGGACGCAACAGCAGGCGGTTCCTGGGTTTTGGGGAAAGTGGAGACCCGCGCTATGTTCGTTCGGTGGATGGTTTGGCTGGCGGTAGGTTGTGGGCTGGTGAGCGGTGATGTCTGGGCCCAGGCCAAGCGCCCTCAGTTCCAGTACCGCCATGGTCAGGTGCTCATCCCGGCTGCATCCGAACAAGAGCCGGTGCGGGAATCGTTCTCGCTTGAGGCGGCCGTGAACTACTTGCAACAAGGAGCCAAAGCCTGGACCGGATGGCGACGCTGTGTGGCGTGCCACACCAACGGGAGCTACCTGGCCCTGTGGCCCGAGCTGAGCCCGAGCCTGGGACCTGCTGATCCGGAAATTCACCGGTTTTTCGTCTCTCAACTGGTGCAATTGGAAAAGCAACCCCGGGAAAAGCTCCAGCGTAGTTTTCGCCCCACCCAGTTGGCCTATCTGGCTCTGGGGCTTGCCCAATGGGACAAGCACATCCGGGGCGAACTTTCGGCTGAAACGGACCGGGCATTGCGTTTGATGTTTTCGGTGCAGGCGTCCGATGGTTCTATTGGCAACGCCCGATGCTGGCCGCCGTTGGAATCGAGCAACTTCCACGGGGCCACCGTGGCGGCTCGGGCCGTGGCCGCAGCTCCCGGTTGGTTGCAAAGCCTTGATCCGAAAAAAGACCAGGCGTTGCTCCAACAGGTAGACCGCTTACGGCAATTTCTCACCACCACGGAACCTCCCCACGACTACGCTCGCGTGCTGCTTCTTTGGGCAAGCACATATTGGCCGGAGCTGCTCTCGCCCCAACGCAAAGAAGAACTGGTCAAGATGATCTGGAGTCACCAGCGTGAGGATGGGGGATGGTCGTTGCGGAGCTTTGCCACGGCGGAGCAATGGGCCGGAGGCTATCGCGCTGCTCGATTGAAACGCGAACCCGACTATCAAAATCCTCCCAGCGACGGCCACATGACCGGGTTGGCCGTTTTGGTGCTGCGGCGAGCCGGAGTTCCGGCCGATGAGCCCCGAATCCAAAAAGCCCTCCGCTGGCTCCGCACCCACCAACGCCAAAGCGGACGGTGGTGGACACGCTCGCTTAACACCGACAAGTACCACTTCATCACCTACACCGGCACCCTCTACCCGGTGGCAGCTTTGGTTGCTTGCAACAATCAGCCATAAAGCCAAATGGAAGCTGTGCCAGTCCTTGGCTTCCGTGGTTAAAAACGGAAGGTCGTTTCCTTTTCAACCAGACTTCTTCACCAAACTGCCCTAAGCACCGGAAACCCTGGCGCTGTTTATCAATTCGCTCGTTAAACAAAATCTAAGCAATCCCCTGGAAAGATGATTTGAAATCGGACCGCAATTGTCCGTTGGAAAACAGTTTTTTATCCTTGATGCAACACTTGCCAAAGTATTTATGAGCTGCACTTTTTCTGAGCACAGTCAGTCTTGCATCTCAACCCTGAAAAAGTGACTTTCGTTTCTTTTTCAAAAAACTGCTGGATGAGCGGGATAACTCTGGCATGGAGATGCGGACGGAACGAGCGTATCTGGGCCGCAGCTCCCTTGGCCGCCCGGGTTGACAGCCGCAGGGTGGAGCTCCAGGGTGAAAATAAAGTTTTGCTTCCCCGAAAGGGCAGCTAGCATGAGCACCAGCAGAGAGGTTGCAAAACTGGACAAGCAAATTCGGGCTTCTCCCTTGCCCCGAGAGGGGAACTTGGTGGTGTATCACAACCCTCGGGCCGGGAGACGCCGAGCAGGAAACGCAGGGGAGCGACTAGCCGAGAGTTTTCGGCACTGGGGTTTGCCGTGCCTCTGCACGACCCAACTGCCTCGGGCCCTGGAACTGGCAGCCCAATGGAGCGAGCAGGAGGCTTTGCGCGCTTTTGTGGTTCTGGGAGGTGATGGAACAGTCCATCAGGTCATTTCGCACCTGAGCGTGCAGGTGCCTTTGGTGGTGGCTCCCTGGGGCACAGAAAACTTGATCGCCCGGTTTCTAGGCACACCGGCTCACCCGCGACCCTTGGCACGCTGGATCCTTGAAGGCTGGATCGTGTGGTTGGATTGTGGGGAAGTAGAGTACCCTGATCGCCAGTGCGGCAAGAAGCGGTTTTTGTTGGTAGCCAGTGCGGGACTGGATGCCGAAGTGGTTCACCGTCTTGCCCGCTGGGGAAAAGACAACCACAGCCAAATCCACTACCTGCCTCCTTTGCTGGAAAGTCTCAGGGCGTATTCCTATCCTGCGTTTCACCTGCGCTGGAGCACTCAGGAAGCAATGCTCCAAGAATGCCGAGTGCGGTGGTGCATGATGCTGAATCTACCCATGCTGTTCTGGGGACTGCCTTGGGGCTGGGAAGCCAATCCTTGGGACGGGCAGTTGACCTTGATGGGCACCAAAGGGAGTGGAATGTGGCCTGCGGCCAAGTTCCTGTTAGGTTCTCTCAGTGGTCGGATGAGCGGGGCGGATGTGTATGACCTTCGGGCCACTTGGGTGGAGTTGCACAGTCAGGAGGGCTCAGTGCCCTTGGAACTGGACGGCGATCCGTCCGGAGCGCTTCCGGTTCGGGTGCGTTGCGTGTCGGCGGCGGTGCCCGTGGTGGTAAGCCACCAGCAGTTAGTCCGTTGGGGGCTTCTCTCCGAGAGAGCCTAGGCCCACTTGGGCCTCAGCGTCTGCTCCCGTATGATGAACTTCGGTATGGTATCTCTGCGAGGAACAAGCCGATGGAGCTGGCTGTGCCCAATCCGGTCCCCATTGGCCCCTGGCGTTGCGGCCGGGGCGAGCCGTTGATGATCATCGCCGGCCCTTGTGTGATGGAATCGCGCCAATTGGTGCTGGAAGTGGCCCAACGCCTGGCCCAATTGGCCCAACAGCTTCAAGTGCCCCTGGTGTTCAAAAGCTCCTTTGACAAGGCCAATCGCACCAGTGTGCGTTCGTTTCGTGGACCGGGGCTGGAAGAAGGGTTGCGGTGGTTGGAGGAGGTGCGCCGTCAGACTGGTTTGCCGGTCACCACGGACATTCACGAGTCGCATCAGGCAGCGG